>WLGC01000007.1 GCA_009703465.1 Actinomycetota bacterium
CATTTTGCGTGGTTCATCAAGTTTTCTTTTTGGCAAAGCTGCTTTTAAAAAAGGTTTCTTCAAACGCAAAGACTTTTGGCGGATGGCCTGGGAGCAGGCGAGATTTATTTCACGCGGTGAAAAACTAAATTCTCTTGATGTCATCAAAGACAAAGCGCTTAGCCTAGTTGCCGGTCACCGGGCGGTAGATCTAACCGATTTAACAGACTTGGTTTATAACGACTACATCAGCCCAAAGCTTTGGCCAGAAACAGTTCGCATTGCGCAGGAGCACATGAAGGCCGGTCGTGAGGTTTGGTTGGTTACAGCAACACCAAAAGAGATTGCCGAAGTAATCGCCCACCGACTTGGACTTACCGGTGGTCTTGGCACATTGGTTGAGGTTGGTGCCGATGGAGTACTAACCGGAAAACTTGTTGGTCAGACTCTGCATGGAAAGGCTAAGCGCAAGGCAGTGAAGGCACTTGCTCTTGAGCGCAACATCAGCTTGAAGCGCTCCTATGCCTACTCAGACAGCGTCAATGATCTGCCGATGCTAAATGCGGTTGGTAATCCGCACTGCGTGAACCCAGATGTGGCTCTTCGCTACTACGCCAAAGAAGCCAGTTGGCCAATTCTTGATTTCAAAAAGCGCGAGCTTCGCGCTAATAAGAAGTAAGACTCGTTAACGCAAAAACCCGCCTTGCATAAATGCCGGCGGGCTAGACGGATAAGAAGGTCTACTTCTTATTACGACGCTGGTGACGAGTCTTACGAAGTAGCTTGCGGTGCTTCTTCTTTGACATACGCTTGCGGCGCTTCTTAATTACTGAACCCATTGAAACCTCACAGTTTTGTTGCTCCTGGGCCCCAATGGATCCGTAAGCAAAACGATTTCCCTAATTCTAGCCCGAAAGAGGCGTACGCTTCTACCGTGACCGAACAGCAGAAATACAAGGTGCTAAAGCGCCTAGATGAAATCGAAATACGCGAGTATGAGCCCTGCGTGCTGATGCAGGTGAGTGTTCGGGGTGACTTTATGCAGGCCGGCAGTATGGGTTTTGGCCCACTAGTTCGCTTTATTAGTGGCGCGAACCAAGCCGGTCAAAAAATAGCTATGACGGCACCGGTTATTCAAGAGCCAAAATCAACGAGCCAGCATCTAATTAGCTTTGTCCTGCCAGCGGGCATGAATCCCAATAACGTCCCAACACCAACGGACTCGAAAGTAGAGATGGTTCCCACACCAAGGCATTTCGCTGCAGTTAGACGCTTTGGTGGTGGTTGGAACGAACATCGCTTTGAAACAGAGGGAGCGATCTTGCTAAACGCCGTTGCCGCTCAGGGACTTACTTCAATCGGAGCCATATACTGGGCTAGGTTCGATCCTCCGTGGAAGCCTGGCTTTCTAAAGAGAAACGAAGCTCTCATCAAAATTGAAAGGCCTATGGCTCTATGAATGCAACTCTAAAAAAGGTACTAGCCGAATTTCTAGGAACCTTTATCTTCCTACTGGCAATTGCCGGTGCATCAGCTTCTCAATCATCTCTAAAGCAGCTTTCACTCGCTTTAGCTCTTGGTTTAGCCATCCTCACTTTGGGCGGCATCAGCGGTGGTCACTTTAACCCAGCTGTTTCAATTTACTTCTTTGCTCGCAAAGAACTTTCTTTCCCTGAACTTCTTGCCTATGTTGCAGCGCAACTAACCGCAGCATTCTTTGGTGTTGTATCAGGTCTTGGTCTTTGGGGTGGCGCAATCGCTCCACTGTCATCAGGAAACGCAGTTAACTCACCGGTATTCCTAGGTGAAGTTGTAGCTACCGCCGGTTTGGTATTCATCATCGGAACCTTGGTAAACAACAAGCAGGCTCACCTAATCTGGATTGCAGTTGCAACCTGGGTTTTCGCAGCCGGTACCTTCACCGTAACCGGAGCGATGGCTAACCCAGCTGTTGCATTTGGTTTGATGTTCAACGGAATTTCAACCGGCAGTGTTGCGAGTATCGTTGTCGCTCAGCTTGTTGGTCTTGCTGCTGCAATTTTGGTGCTTATGATCACCGGTGCTGCTGTTGCAAAAAAGGCGCCGGCTAAGAAAGCCAGCATCAAGTTCGCACCAGCCCCGATTGTCACAACTACTGCGGCTAAGAAGCCAGCAGCAAAGAAGCCTGCCGCTAAAAAACCAGCGGCTAAGAAAGCTCCGGTCAAGAAGACCGCAGCCAAAACGCCAGCTGCTAAGAAGCCAGCAGTAAAGAAATAATTCACAGTCTGTTTACCAAAAGGCGTCGGGCAACCGGCGCCTTTTGGCTAACCTGAAACTATGACTATCAAGGCATCGGTTCTATTTGTTTGTGTTCACAATGCTGGCCGCTCTCAAATGGCCGCCGGTTACCTAAGACACCTAGCCGGTGATCGCGTTGAGGTTCGTTCAGCCGGAACCGAACCTGGTGAACAAGTAAACCCAGCTGCAGTTGAGGCAATGGCCGAAGAGGGCATTGATATCTCAGCAAACTTTCCAAAAAAACTTACCGATGAGGCAGTCAAAGAATCTGACTACGTAATCACCATGGGTTGTGGGGATACCTGCCCATTCTTCCCAGGCAAGATTTACCTGGACTGGCCACTGGATGATCCAGCCGGCCAAGGCGTTGCTGCGGTTCGCCCAATTCGCGATGCAGTACGCGCCAAAGTTGAGGCGCTAATCGCCGAAATCGATGCCAAAGCCTAGAACTAGGGCTTAAAAACCCAGCCCTAGAGATCAGTGTTAAAACACTGCTAAATCCATGTGAATAGGGCTTTTTGGGATTTTGGCTAGAAAATTCCTGCGAGACTTTCTAGAACAAACAGCCAGGGGGTTCTAGTGCCAAACAGTCAAAAGCCTGCACCGATGCCAAAACAGCTTCGTGCCCAGGACACAATCGACCTTGTTCTAGCCGAAGCTAGAGCTGCAATAAAGCAGGGCGGTGAGGCGGCTGTTCGAGTGCAGGACATCTCGGCCAAATCAAAGGTTTCTATCGGTTCTATCTATCATCACTTCGGTGATCGCGATGGACTAGTTCGCGCAGCCTATGTTTCAACTTTCCGAAACGCCATCCAGGGTGACATTGATCGAGTCAAGAAGTTTATGGAGCGGATGAGCAGTGCAACAGAAATGGCTGAGCACTACGACGAAATGTATGCCTTTCTAAATCACCACTTTGAAAAGTTTCCCGCTCGCGATCGAGCGACAACCGTTGGTAGCACCGTTGGACGACCACTTCTTAAAGATGCCTTGGTTGCAGTGCAAACGGAAGTTATCAGTGGTCTAACCGAGGTAATGCAGTTGCTAAAAGATCGCGGAATTTTGAAGCCGCATCTTGATCCAAGAGGAACAGCAGTAATGACCCTAGGTATGCTGCACGGCCGAGTAATTGCAGAACTTGATGACACACCAGTGCAAGATCAAAACTGGAATGCGACTATGTTGACTGCATTCAGTGGATTCTTTGTTGGCGCTGGCGATGTGCCGTTTCTAAAAACTCTAAATAAGTAATACGTTATTCGCCGGCTAGTTCTTTGGCCCTAGCCAATGCTGCTGCGGTTGCCTCAGTAAACATAGCCTCGAGCTTCGCATCACTCATAACTGTTATTGCTTTTTCAGTTGTGCCATTTGGTGAGGTCACTTGCTTTCGCAGTTCCTGCGGTGACTTGCCAGATTCAATCAGCAACTGAGCTGAGCCTAGGAAAGTTTCATTTACCAACTTAGTAGCCTCTGCGTCAGAGAATCCCATTTTCTTAGCAACCAAAGTAAGTTGCTCGATTAGGTAGAAAACATAGGCAGGTCCTGAACCTGAAATAGTGCTCAGCGCGTCAATCTTGGCTTCGTCTAAAACTATTGATGTGCCCACAGTTTGAAATAATTGCACCGCGGTTTCAATTGCTGATTTATCAGCTCTTGAACCAGCGGCAATACCAGTTACAGCACTGCCAACAATCGCCGGGGTATTTGGCATTGCCCGAACTACCGCAACATCATCAGGCAAAGTCTTTTCCATGGCCTTGGTGGTAATTCCAGCCGCTACAGAAATTACTAGCGCGTCGTCATCTAGCGAGTCGGCAACATCGGCAAGGGTTTGAATGACGTAGGCAGGTTTGACCGCAATCACAACTACATCGGCACCGGCGACCGCCATTTGGTTTGCATCTTCGCCATTTTCCATGGCAAAGGAAAGTACGCCCAGTTCATCGGCCAAGCGTTCGGCGCTAGCTGTTGACTTAGTGCTGACCGAGACGTTATCTGGGTTGAAGCCAGATTTCAGTAGGCCGCTAAGAATTGCACTGCCCATGGAGCCAGTGCCAATTATTGCGATCCGCTTGATATTCACCTGTTCAGTTTAGGGTTTGTGGCTCAACAACACTCGAGCTACTAGTTATTCAGGCGTGGCGTGATGCTGTCTGCTCCAGTTGGTAGTTTTGTAGCATGTCTGTTGCCAAAAGTTTGTTCACCTGCTCTGAGTGCGGTTGGAACACCCCAAAGTGGGTTGGTCGCTGCGGCGAATGCCAAGCCTGGGACACTATGCAGGAGGGCAAGGCTGGCGGCAACAGAGGCCTGGGCACAGTTCGCTCCATAAAGCCAGTAGCCATCGTTGGCTCCTCAGCGGCCAAGCCAATTACCCAAATCAGCATCGAAAACGTGGCCAGCTGGTCCACCCAGGTTGGCGAATTTGATCGTGTGCTTGGTGGTGGTTTAGTGCCAGGTGCGGTGGTGCTACTTTCTGGGGAACCTGGAGTAGGTAAGAGCACGCTGCTTCTTGAAGTTGCAGCTAAAGCTGCCCAGTCTGGCAAAAAAGTTTTGTATGTCTCTGGTGAAGAATCAGTTGGACAAATTCGTCTTCGTGCTGAGCGCACCAATTCAATGAGCGACAATTTGTTTATTGCTTCAGAAACTGATCTCTCGACTGTTCTTGGTCAAATTGATGCAGTGCAACCACAATTACTGGTTGTTGACTCTGTTCAAACTGTTGCCGCAGCAGAAATTGATGGCGCTGCTGGAATGCCATCGCAAATTCGTGAGGTTGCGGCAAATCTAATCCGCGTTGCCAAAGAACGCTCACTGCCGGTAATTCTGGTTGGCCACGTCACTAAAGATGGCAACATTGCTGGTCCACGCGCTCTTGAGCACCTAGTAGATGTGGTTTGCCACTTTGAGGGTGATCGTCAAACCAGTTTGCGCTTTGTGCGCAGTATGAAAAACCGCTACGGCCCAACCGATGAGGTTGGTTGCTTTGAGATGACCGGTGAGGGTATTAACGAGGTTCCAGATCCAAGCGGAATGTTTTTATCTCGAGGTGATGCGCCAGTATCGGGAACCTGCGTAACTGTCACGGTTGAGGGTAAGCGGCCACTGATAGCTGAGGTGCAGGCCCTGGTTGTGAAGTCCTCTTCGCCGCAACCTCGCCGAGTAACTAACGGGGTTGACTCAGCAAGAGTTGCCATGTTGCTTGCAGTACTTGAGCGCCGAGCAGGACTAAGAGTAGGCGACATGGATGTTTACGTTTCAACCGTGGGCGGGGTGAAGTTAACTGAGCCAGCTTCAGATCTTGCAATAGCTCTGGCTATTGCATCAGCGGTTCAAGATAAGCCAATTGCCCACAACCTGGTGGCCTTTGGTGAGATATCACTTGCTGGAGAAATTCGTAAAGTTTCCAATGGAAAGATTCGTGCCAGTGAAGCTAACCGCTTAGGTTTTGTCAGGAGCGTTGACTCAGGAGTTGGCGATCTGAAAGCGGCTCTGGCGCTTGGGTTGAACTGGTAGCCAAAAAGTTAATTAGCTGTTTGGCTGCACGATGATTTTCATCGAGCCGGGAAGCTTTCCAGCGTTAAGTGCTTCCTCAACCTGGGCTAAGCCAAATTTATGAGTCACTAAAACATCTAGATTTACTTTGCCTGAAGCAACTAACTCAATTCCAGTTGGCCAAGTGTTTGCATATCTAAAAACTCCGGTGACCCAGATTTCTTTGTTCTGAATGTGAGAGACCGGAAGCGTAATGTCATCACTTCCAAGTCCAACTAACAAAACGTGACCTGCTGGACCAACTGCTTTAATTCCTGAGTAGACAGCTTCAGCAACTCCGGAGGCATCAACAAACGCATCCACCCCCAAGTTTTCAACACTGTCAACTTTTGGATCTAGTGCTTGGGTCGCTCCAAACTTCAGAGCAAACTCTCTGCGGTCTTTTGAAATGTCAGTGATGAAAACTACTGTTGCGCCAAATGCCTTTGCTACCTGAGCCATAATTACACCGATAGGACCAGCTCCAGCAATTAGAACTCGACTACCTTCTTTAATCTCGGCACGCTGAGCGGCCCATACACAAACCGATAGTGGCTCAATCAAAGCTGCTGCTTCGAATGAGACATGATCTGGTATTTCAAACGCGAATTTAGATTGAATCTTTACGTATTCGGAAAATGCTCCATCAATAGGTGGTGTTGCAAAGAATTCCATATCAGGGCAGAGGTTGTAGCGACCTGCTAAGCACTGCTCACATTTAGCACATGGGCGCTGTGGTTCAACCGCAACCCGTTGACCAACTCGAGAAGAATCTATAGCCGAACCAACCGCGGCGATGGTGCCAGAAAGTTCGTGCCCCAAAATTAGCGGTTGCTCAACAACAAAGGGGCCAATTTTTCCATGCTGGTAATAGTGCACATCGCTGCCGCAAACCCCTACTGCTTCAACTCTTACCAGTACCTCATCTAGTTCGAGTGTTGGCATGACAGCATCCTGAACGGCAATTTTTCCTTTGGCAAGCAGGTAGGAGGCCTTCATTGATGTTGAAATTGCGCTCGCGCTCATTGTTGCTACGCTCGCCTAGCTTTTAGCTACCAGTGCGGCAACGGTTGCCTTCGCGCCGATTTTATGAAGTGAATCTAGGGCTTTGAGATAGGGCTTAGTGAATCTCTGGTCGTCAATCAGATTGCCAAAAAGTTTGCGGTTACCGATGAAAGCCAAAGGGTTAGTTTTCTGGCTTTGAGCAAGAGGAATCAGTTCGTCTTTCAGTTGATCAACAATGTTGATTGGGCTTCCTTGTTCATCAGTGCCCTCGGCGTATCTTGCCCAACTTGCAACAATAGCGGCCGAGAGGGTGACGTCACCGCCTTGCTCGAGTCGACGCTTAATTACCGGTACCAACCACTTTGGAATTCGATCAGAAGAATCAGCACACAGCCTTGTTAGGGTGTCTTTCACCTCGGGGTTCGAGAATCTTTCGATCAATGTGTTTTGGTAAAGATTCAGATCCACTCCAGGAACCGGCAGCAATGTTGGCGTGGCTTCTTCTTTCATGTATCGCAGCAATAGTGTTGAGATGTCAGGGTCACCAGTAGCTTCGTGTGCGTAGCGATAACCACCTAGATATCCGAAATAGGTAAGCCCTTGGTGGCTGGCATTTAGCAGTCTCAGTTTCATCAGCTCGTATGGCATGACATCTTCAACCATTTGCACATCGGCTTGCTCCAGTGGCGGTCTGCCAAGTGTAAATTCGTCATCAATGACCCATTGAAAAAAAGGTTCAGCCACAACGGGCCACTTATCCTCTAGGCCTGTTAGCGCAGCAACCTCGGCTATGTCCTCCTTGGTTGTCACCGGAGTTATTCGATCGACCATCGAGTTTGGGAATGAAACATTAGCTGACATCCAGTTGCTAAATTCCGCATCAACTAGCTGTGCGTAGGCGGTAAACATTTTTCGAGCTACATCGCCGTTTGCTTGAATGTTGTCGCAAGACTGGACTGTAAAAGGCGCGATTCCCTTATCGCGCCTGATTCGCAATGCCTCGACGATAAAACCAAATGCTGTTTTGAGTTCAGCGCCTGGCTTTAGCTCCTCAACGATTATTGGATTCTCGGCATTGAACTCTCCGGTTTCAGAATCGAAATTGTAGCCACCCTCAGTAATTGTCAGTGAAACAATCTTTGTGTCCTGGTTTGTTAATTTATCTAACAGTCTCTGCGGATTGTCTGGAGCAAAAATATACTCAACGATGCTTCCGATTATTGAGCTCTCGCGCCGACCATCTGGGTGCTTTAGCACCAAGGTGTATAGGCAGTCCTGCTCTTTCATCACGTCGCGCATTTTTTTGTCATTTTCAAGCAGGCCAACACCGCAGATAGCCCAGTCCTTCGCTAGCCCCTGGTTCAACAAGCGATCAATCGCCATGGCCATGTGGGCTCGATGAAAACCGCCGACGCCGAAGTGCACAATGCCCGTCTTCAGTTCAGCTCGGTTGTAGTTCGGCACAGAAACTTGAGCTGACACCTCGCTGATGGTTTCGCTTTTCAATGGAAGCATCTACTTCACTGCACCCATCGCCAAGCCACGTACTAACTGCTTCTGGGCAATCCAGCCAGCAATTAGCACCGGTAATGCAGCCACCATTGAAGCAGCCGATAGCACGCCAAGGAACAAACCTCTGCCATCGACAAATGAAGCTAGGAATGGTGGTGCAGTCTTTGCATCCGAGGTAGTCAATAGTGTGGCAAGGAAGTATTCATTCCAAGAAAAGATGAAGCAGATAAGTGCCACCGCTGCAATTCCTGGCAGCACAATTGGCAATACGATGCGAATCAGTTCAGTTCGGAAGTTTGCTCCATCAATTTGCGCGGCCTCAACTATTTCCATCGGCACCTCGTTGAAGAATGATCGCATCATCCAAACAGCGATTGGAAGATTCATAGCCGCGTAAACCAGAGATAGAGCGTTGATGTTATCTAATACCCCAAGGCTTTTGAAGATCATGTAAAGCGGCAAAAGCGAAGCTGCGGCTGGAAGGAACCTTGTGGAGATGAAAAAGAAAAGTACATCTTGAATCTTTTTGATCGGCCTGATTGATAAGGCGTAGGCAGCTGGAATTGCCAGCAACAGAACGATGAGTGTTGATAGAACACTGGACGTTAGGGAATTCAAGAGGTAGTCAGCCATTCCTCGGTCCATAAGTCTTTGGAACCCAGAAAAGTTTGGTTCAAAAATCAATGTTGGTGGAATGGCAGATGCATCCTGCTCACTCTTGAATGCGTTGATAAACATCCAGAAAACTGGAAAGAAAAAGATTATGACAATAAGCCATGTAAGTGAAGTTATGAGGGAGTTTTTCAACTTTCGCATTAGCGCTGTCCCCCTTCAATAAATACCTTGAACAGGCTTCGAAGGGCAACCGTGGCAACAACAATGGTGAGGAGTACAGTGACAACACCGTAGGCAGCTGCTTCGCCGACATTTAGGCCAACGAAAGCTCGTTCATAAAGTAGGTAGGAAAGAGTCTTAGTGCCACCGGTTCCCTTGGTGATGATGGCAATTGGATCAAATACCTGAAGCAGCATGATGGTTCCAAGCAGGACCGCGATCTCAACGTACTGGCGAAGATGCGGCAGGGTAATCCATCTAAATGTTTTCCAGGCACTGGCTCCATCCACGGCTGCCGCTTCCAACACCTCAGGTGTTTGACTCTGAAGTCCGGCTAGCAGAATCAGCATCATGAACGGCGTGTACTGCCAGGTGAGCATGATCACCACAACCAGAAAAGGTAAGTCGGTTGTCCACTGGATTGGAGTGCCACCTAGTGCTTCGGTAAGCCAACTCAGGATGCCGACGTTGCTATCAAACATTGAGTGTTTCCAAATAAGCGAGGCGGCAGCTGGCATTAGAAGGAAAGGTGTAATCAATAGTGTTCGGGCAACAGCCTGGCCGCGAAATTTTCTATCTAGCAAGACAGCAAGGAAAAGTCCTAGAACAACTGAGAAAACTACTGCCAGCGAGGTAATTCCGATTGTGGCAAATGTTGCTGGGAGAAGGTCGCCTTTTTCAAAGACTGCGACGTAGTTGTCAAACCAGGTGAATTTGATTTCAGTTGGCTTGAGAAGATTCCACTCAAGGGTGGAGAAGTAAATGGTTACCAGGAACGGTATTTGTGTCAGAACGATGCTGAAAATTAGAGCCGGAAGAATTAGTGCTCGGGATAGCCTGGCTTTTTTAACCTGAGTCTCAACCTTTACAACCGAGGTTTTGGCGGTTGTTTGAGTTGTCATCGAAAAACTTCCTTGTCTTGATCTAAAAAAATGGTACTAAGTAGAGCTCCCGGGGCCAACCTCCATTGGCCGACCCCGGGAACCTCTTATCTACTAAGGTTTTACTTTTGTGCGTCTCCAGCTACCTGAGCTATCTTCTGCCCTTTATCAAGAGCTTCTTTCACGGTAGTACGACCCGCAATAGCATCGGCAACTAGCTGTGCAACCTGGTTTCCCACTTCTTGGAACTCAGGAATTGCAACGTACTGGATACCAACCCAAGGCTGAGGGTTTACACCCGGCTGAACTGGGTTTACAGCGTTCATTACTTCAAGAGTAATTGGGCCGTAAGCCGCAGATGCTTCCTTGTACTCAGGAATTGAGTAGGTAGAGATACGTGCGCCAGGTGGAACCTTTGACCAACCAAGCTTTGTACCAACTAGGTTGTGGTACTCCTTTGATGTAGCCCACTTGACGAACTTAATCGCTGCATCTTTGTTCTTGGTGTTTGCAGGAACAGCTAGGTTCCAGCTCCACAACCAACCTGACTCCTTGGTCTTTACAACCGGAGCGTGTGAGTAAGCAAGCTTGCCCTTCACTGGTGAGTCATCAGCTTCTAGGAATGAAGCTGCAACTGATGCGTCGTACCACATTGCAACTTTGCCTTCCTTAAGTGCGTTCAAGCACTCGTTGAAGCTGTAGTCCACAGGGTTTGGCTGTCCAGCCTCGTCAAGCAAGTTCTTGTAGAAAGTAACTGCTTCAACGAATGCTGGTGAGTTAACCTGTGCATCCCAGTTCATGTCGTACCAGCTACCACCGAATGTTTGAACAACGGTTGTAAGTGGCGCGAATAGGTCTCCCCAGCCTGGCTTACCGCGAAGACAGATACCTGCAACATCGTCAGTCTTTACAGCCTTTGCTACTGCAGCAACTTCCTGCCAAGTAGGGTTCTTTGAAAGTTTCTGTCCAGCTGCATCAAGAATCTCCTTGTTGTACATCAAGATTGATGACTCACCGTAGAAAGGAACAGCGTACTGCTTACCGTCTACCGATAGTGCTGAACGAACTGGAGGAAGGATGTCTTCGACATCGTATGATCCATCGTTTAGTCCTTCAGTTAGATCAGTTAGCCAACCGTTTGCGCCCCACTGTGGAACCTCGTAGGCACCAATGGTCACGATGTCGTACTGACCAGCAGCGTTTGCTACGTCTGCGGTTACTGCACTGCGAAGGTCGCCTTCTTCCATAACCTGGAAGTTAACTTTGATACCAGGGTTAGCTGCCTCAAATTCGCCCTTTAGCGATTCCATGTCAACCATGTTTCCGTTGTTCACGGTTGCCAAAGTAAGAGTTACATCTCCTCCGGCACCGGTGGATGCTGCGCATCCGCTTAGTGCCAATGCTGAAATTCCCAACATTGCACCAAAGGTTATTACACGCTTTTTCGAAAGCATTGATACTCCTTTGTCGTCATTGCTACATAGATGACCCGGATTATTTCCGGGGAAGACCGGGCTCTAAAGCTGGTCTCTAAGTGAAAACTACACAGTGCTCAATAACAAATAAGTAACTTCCCTATTCAAATGCTCTTAAATGCTGATACTATTTTGCCCTAGCGAAAATAAGACGTTTGCGAGAACGGCCTTGGAAAAAAAGTATTAGTTCCTCGCAAGAGCCTTGAATTCAAGGGTTTTGAATTTTTGTAATTCAAAATGCAACCGCAGTCCGAATCCACAAAAAGTAGAGTTTGGGAAAAATAGTGTTATGAATACGTTACCTATTGAAGTACTTGGGCCCGAGAAAATCGCCAAAACCCTGCTGGGAAAGCCCGCCGCGCTTGAGGTTATTCCACCAAACCCCTTTCACTCATTTCGTTATTTCTCTCACGATTTTCCGGCCGAGATAGCACGCTGGCAGTATCACCCAGAGTTTGAAATTCACCTTATTCGAGAAGGAACGGGTAGCTATCTAATTGGGGATGTAATTGGAACTTTTGAAGCCGGTCACGTAGCTTTCATTGGCTCTGGTTTACCTCACGACTGGATGAGCAATCTGAAACCTGGTCAAGTGATCAAGAATCGTGATGCCGTAATTCAATTTTTGCCAGAGTTTATAAACGGTCTAATGGAGTCCATGCCAGAACTTCGTGATCTGAAATCTGTTCTTAAGGAATCCAGCCGCGGAATCATCTACACCGGTGAAACCGCAAAACGAGCAGCAAAAGAAATCGAAGCTTTGGGTGCTAGTAGTGGAACCAGAAGAATCCTGCATCTTTTGGCTCTGCTAGTTATTTTTGCTGAGGCTCCAAAAAAAGAGAAGCAACTAATCACCAAGCAGTGGTTTACTCCAGATGCCAGTGAAGATGGGATCTCTGCTGTTGAGTCTGGCGTTAAGTACATTTTTGAAAACCTAACAAAAAACATTCGAATGTCTGAGGCAGCAAAGCTTGCTCATATGTCTGAGCCGACTTTTTCTAAGTACTTCAAGAAATCTAGTGGTCTGACATTTAGTGAAATGGTTAGGAAAATGCGTATCTCGCATGCCTGCCGCCTACTTGAAGATACCAACGAAACGATTTCTTCTATTTGCGAGAAAAGTGGCTATAGCAATTTAGCAAACTTCAATCGGCAGTTTCTCTCTGAAATGGAAGTTACACCTTCTGCGTATCGCGCACTGGATGAGCAGCGAAGACCAAAGAAAGAACTGTTGAGCTTAGGTTTAGTCGGCGACTAGTTCAAAATAAACTGCGAAGTCTTCTTCGAGATCAGCCCGCCAACCTCAACGGTTAGGTGATACGAAGCCCCGCCGGTCACCACCGGTGTTTGCTCAGCTCCACAGCCCGTGGATGATGAGCTCACTCGATACCACTCACCTAATTCGCTGACCTTTGTTTCACCAGCTCTAAGAGTTATTGGAGCTGTAGCCAATCCGCTTCTATCGCAATCAACTGAGTTCCAAATTGTCTCTTCGCCGCTGGTGACTTTGAAGTAAGTTTCCTTCGGACCAAGATCCACCAAGCAATCTTTGGCGCCGACGTTGGTTATGTCATAACCAAAGAATGGATTGATGCCGCTTTCAAAAGCTGGTCGTTCAACGCCTTGGTTATCCATAACTTTTGCAACCAGAGTTATGTCCTTTGGATCGCAGGCGCCTTCGGCAACTGCTCCAGCGCCACTGGCTGCTGGGTTGCCGGCAAATAATCCTTGGACCATGTTCACAAGTCCTGCTATTAGCGCACCCAGTAATCCAATGGTGGCTAGTAGAACTACCAGGGCGATTATCCTGCGCTTACGATAAACGCTTCGGTCAGGGCGAGATGTAGGGCGCTGACGGTTAGCCGGATCGTGACGAGAGGTGCTCATAAAAATAGATTAGCTAGAAGGCTAACTAAAGAGTCTTAAGCATGCGGGTGTTGCCAAGGGTATTCTGTTTCACCCTGGCTAGATCTAAGAACTCAGCCACACCATCATCGTGGGATAGTGCCATTTGACTAAAGGTCTTCTCATCTACAGGCACATCTGAAATTTCAAAGAAACCAAACTTAGAGAAAAATTCCGTTTCAAAAGTGAGACAGAAAACTCGCTTGATGCCAAGCTCATTTGCCTTTTGCAATAGCGCTTCAATGATTGCTCTACCAACACCCATCGAGCGATTTTTTTCAGCAACCACCACTGAGCGCACCTCGGCCAAGTCTTCCCACATCCCATGCAGGGCACCGGCACCAATTACGTTGTCGTTGCTGTCCACAGCAACCACAAACTCGGTGACAGCTTCAAAGAAGCTGACTTTTTCG
>WLGC01000070.1 GCA_009703465.1 Actinomycetota bacterium
GATTGGGATTGGAGTACCCCAATAGCGTTGGCGAGAAATCAGCCAATCCCTGAGTCTAAAGTTTTTAGTTTTATTTCCCTTGGCGTCTTTTTGCAGAATCGAAATAATTTTTTCAATGGCTTCTTTTTTATTTAGACCGTCTAGCGGGCCAGAGTTAACCATCACGCCATCGCCAGTAGTTGCAGTCCCAGAGTTGTTTGGATCCTCTTCCCCGGTGTCAACAACTACTCTCACCGGAAGGTTCATCGCTTTTGCAAAATCTAAATCTCTTTGATCGTGAGCTGGAACCGCCATGATGGCACCGTGACCATAATCAGCAAGAACGTAATCTGAAATCAAAATTGGTATGCGCTCTTGGTTTACTGGATTTACCGCGAAACGACCTAAGCTAACACCAGTCTTCGGTCGATCGGTGGCTAGGCGTTCAATGTCATTTGATTGTTGGACTTTTTCTAGATAATCAGCGAAGAGTTTTTGGGTAGCAGCATCGGTGCCGGCGGCTAGCTCAGCAGCAAGGGCACTGTCTGCGGCAACCACCATAAATGTTGCACCGTAAAGAGTGTCTGGCCTTGTGGTGTAAACCGTTATCGGATCCTTGCGACCTTCAATTTCAAAAACCACATCAGCACCGTAAGATCTTCCGATCCAGTTGCGCTGCATAGAAAGCACTTTTGCTGGCCAGCGACCCTCTAATGAATCGAGGTCATCCAGTAGCCGATCGGCGTAGTCGGTGACTTTGAAGTACCACTGAGTAAGAGCCTTTTTTGTGACTACTGAATCACAGCGCTCACAAAGACCTTGAACAACCTGCTCATTGGCAAGAACTGTTTGACATCCTGGACACCAGTTGACGTTTGAGTTTTTTCGGTAAGCCAGCCCTTTTTTATAGAACTCTAAAAACAGCCACTGATTCCAGCGGTAGTAGCCAGGATCTGAAGTAATTAGAACGCGATCCCAATCAAAAGAACATGCGTATCGGCGCATCGAAGCTCGCTGCTGTGCGATGTTGTCGTAGGTCCAACCCTTAGGGTCCAACCCGCGTTTGATAGCAGCGTTTTCAGCTGGCAAACCAAAGGAATCCCAGCCGATTGGGTGCATGACGTTGAATCCTTTTTGAACCCAATATCTGGCAATTACATCGCCTAGGGCGTAAGCCTCTGCGTGTCCCATGTGTAAATCGCCTGATGGGTAAGGAAACATATCCAGAACATATTTCTTTGGCCGAGTATCTTCTGGATTGCCGGAAGCAAAAGGGCGTAGCTCATCCCAGATTGGGAGCCACTTCTCTTGAATAGCGAATACGTCGTATTCGGATTCTTTTGCTACATCGGTCATTCTTCTAAGGTTACCAACTACGCCCAAGGATCTGGGGCGTTTATAACTGCCAGCAGCGCTTTGGCCTTTAGTTTCGTCTCTTCTAGCTCTGCTGCAGGGTCAGAGTCGATAGTGATTCCTCCACCAATTCCGATGGTGGCAATGCTTCCCTTAAAAACTAGAGTCCGGATAGTCATGCCAAAATCAGCCGCGCCATTGAAACCAAAGTAACCGACCGCCCCTGAGTAAACACCTCTGGAGCCAGATTCAAGATCATTAATTATTTCGATGGCCCTAGATTTTGGAGCACCAGTCATTGAGCCACCTGGAAATGCTGCCGCTACCGCAGTAAAAGCACTCTCACCATCTGCTAAATCTGCTGCCACCGTGCTTACCAGTTGGTGCACGGTTGCATACGACTCGATCTCAAAAAGAACTGGAACTCTAATCGAATCAATTTTTGCCACCCGCCCAAGATCATTTCTCATTAGATCTACGATCATTAGGTTTTCGGCGCGCTCTTTATCGTTGGTTTGAAGTTCTTTAGCGTTAGCCTCATCAATGTCTTTGTCGCTATCGCGAGGGCGAGTGCCTTTGATTGGTTTGGTAGTAATTTCTCCACTGCTTGAAACGCTTAGGAATTGCTCCGGAGAACTGCAGACAACAGCGGTGTCACCCATTTTTAGAAAAGCCGCATATGGAGCTGGGTTCTTTTCTCGGAGCTTCAGAAAAACTGCCAGTGGATCTAAATTATGCTCAATCTCTATTTGGTTGGTTAGACATATCTGGTAGACATCTCCGGCAGCGATGTGTTGCTGTGCAGTCTTAATCATCTGCTTGTACCTATTAGCATCGTGTCTGAGTTTGACGCTTCTAACTTTTCCCTCAAGTAAGTTACGGTGTCGATACACCGCAAGTTCGCCGCCAATTAATCCCATTCTCAAAAAAGCAGCATTGCACCAATCCTGGAATTTATTTTCATCAGCGAAGAGGCCGACTAGATAGACCTTTCTATTTTTGTGATCAAAGACCATAGCTCGATCAACAGATAAAAACCTGGCCTGCCCCTCGTATTCATAAAGTCCGACGAGTCCCGGGCGCCACGAAAAAGGTAGTTCCTGATCTTGATAACTGCTCAGAGTCAAATCACCTGTTGGCACTCCGGCGCCAACCACACTGAAGGAATCAGTTCGGTTGTGCTGACGATCAAGCCAAAAGGAATTTTCTTGATTGGCAAAAAACTGCAAAAAAGCATCTGCCGGAGTTATCCAACCACGTAGGGTCAAGCTAAACAGTCTCACTGATAGCCCCTTTTGAATAAGTTCTGGTTTAGATTCACGCTTGCTGGCAAATGAGTTCTCCGGCGCGATTTTCTAGCATTGCATTCTTAATCTAGATTAGAGGCAACTTAGAGATTGAGGGATTGAAAATGGAGCCGGAGCAGGTATT
This sequence comes from Actinomycetota bacterium, assembly GCA_009703465.1. Lineage (GTDB taxonomy): Bacteria > Actinomycetota > Actinomycetes > Actinomycetales > Microbacteriaceae > Rhodoluna. Next base: position 2,764 of record WLGC01000070.1, read on the forward strand.
TGTCTTGCGCTCAGGCACGCTCACTCAAGAATCAGCAGAGAATCTGCTGGTTGGCAATCTTTCCGTTGCAGATAGCTGGTTGGTGGACAACTCTCGAGCAAGGCATTTGCCGGAGCACTACCAAAGATTTAAGAGTTGGGTTTTGGAAATTGAACCAGATCTAGGCGCGCTTGACGAGTTTTTTGAGCAGGTCACGGAACTTACCCCTAGGCAGGGAATGTGGTTCCCAAGAATTGAATACATCACTAGCGTCGATAGCAAGCAGAGTCAGTTAGTCCTTCGAATGAGACCGGCGCCACCACTGGAGAGCTCAATTGTGCTTTGGAGTTTTTCTGAGCCAGATCCAAGACTAAATCCGTTGGTCAAAGGACCTGATCTGAGTCTTGGGATGCAGATGAGAAGAGCTGCACAAATGCACGGAGCTGATGAAGCAGTACTACTTACAAGTCAGGGATATATCGTTGAGGGCGCACTGACCTCATTGGTTTGGTTTAGAGGTGATGTGCTTTGTGCACCTGGTGATGACATTGATTGGATTCCAAGTATTACCCGTAAAGAAGTCTTTGCAATCGCCGAATCAATGGGAATGCAAACCAGAAGCGAAACAGTAAAGCCTGCGGATCTAGTGGGATTGGAAATTTGGGCGCTAAGTTCCCTGCATGGCATTAGGACTGTTGAAAGTTGGGTGGATTTAGGTGGTCCAGTTGGGCCAGCACGCCATTTTGAAGCATTTAGTAAAAGAATGAGGATTCTTTCAGCAAGTATCTAGTATTTTGATGGGATTATTAACTAGTGAATGAAATTCTAGATTGGCTGCTGAACACGGTTCAAAGCGTTGATCCAACCCTTCGAAACCTACTAGCCGGTCTAGCCATCATGCTAGAGACCTCCCTTTTTGTGGGACTGGTCATGCCAGGAGACACCGTAGTCCTGGTTGCCTCAACTGGAGTCGCTAACCTGGCTGACTTTTTCTGGCTATTAGGGGCGGTCCTACTGGGTTCACTTATTGGTGAAACAATCGGCTTTGGTATTGGTCGTCTCTTCGGCGAGCGCATTAGAAGAAGTAAGTTCGGCCAAAAAATTGGCGAGAAGAATTGGCAACTAGCCGATAACTTCATTGAGGCCCGCGGCGGTATCGCTGTTGCCATCTCAAGATTTTTACCGGTGCTGCACTCTCTCGTGCCAGTGGTAGCCGGTGCAACCAAGATGCGCTACCGAGTCTTTATTCGATGGACTTTCGCCGCCTGTGCCGTCTGGGCTTCTCTATACGTAAGTGTTGGCTACTTGGCTAAAGAAAGCTACGAGCAAATTGGTGGCACCTTGAAATTTGGGGCCGTTGCGTTTATTGCAATTATTTTGATCTTCGTCACCTTGGTTCACTTTGCCAAGAAGCGCCTAGAGAAGACTGCGGTCAAGATGGTTGAAGATGACAAGGCTGAAAAATTCTCCAAGCTTGAGGGTTAGTTCATGTGTGGCCGCTTTGTGATTGCTAGGGCAGTCGGTGAAATACAAACAATCTTTGAAGCCGATGAGATTATCGGTGAAATGCCTGGCATTAGTTTTAATGTTGCCCCCACTCAGCAGATTCCAATCATTGTTGATCGTGCATTTGAAAAAGACACTAATGGCGCGCCCCTTGGGGAGCTAAGCCGCGAAATTCACTCAGCTCGCTGGGGTTTGGTTCCTCGTTGGGCAAAGAGTCCCACTGAGCATGCGCCGCTAATCAATGGGCGCATTGAGACGATTTTAGAAAAGCCCTCATTCAAGGACTCCGTGATTCGTCGACGCTGCGTTATTCCTGCCTCTGGCTACTACGAGTGGCATGTAGCCGCCGATGGCAGCAAACAGCCCTATTACATAACTGCCGGCACCGATGGCATGTTTGCCCTGGCAGGTCTTTATGAGTGGTGGGCAGATCCAACTAAGGCTGCAAATGACCCAGCTCGCTGGCTACTTTCTGCCACCACGCTGACCAAACACACCGCACCGGAGCTAGCTCATATCCACGATAGAAACCCGGTGCTGCTATCTCCTGCC
>WLGC01000071.1 GCA_009703465.1 Actinomycetota bacterium
AGATCGGTGGCGGCAGTAGTCGCGGTAAGGGCGGCGGCGCATCTCGCCCAACCGGAAGCGCGCGTGGCCGCTAAGTTCTGGGGCGATTACGACACACTGCTTTGCGATTTAGACGGTGTTGTTTACGAGGGACCAAGAGCTATCACCTCAGCACCGGAAACAATTAACACCCTTGTCGGGCTCGGTGTTCCGGTTGGCTATGTGACAAACAACTCTTCAAGAAAACCAGAGACCATCGCTGAGCAGCTGCTTGGTTTTGGGATTAGCACTGCACCTGAAAATATCATTGGTTCAGCAAAAACCGGGGTAGAAATTCTTTCCACCCTAATTCCAGCCGGTTCAAAAGTTTTAGTAGTTGGCGGCGAGGGGTTGCGCTCAAGAGTTCTTGAAGCAGGCTTTGAAATCGTAGGCTCATCGGATGAGAAACCTATTGGTGTGATTCAAGGATTTGATCCAAGCGTCGCTTGGACTGATTTAGCTGAAGCATCCTATGCAATTGCCAACGGCGCAAAATGGGTAGCCACTAATCAGGACTGGACTATCCCAAGAGAAAAAGGGATTGCTCCAGGAAACGGAACCCTAGTTGCCGCTGTGCACACCGCCGTAGGTCAGCTACCAGTTTTCGCTGGCAAGCCAGAGCCAGCAATTTACAACACCGCGTTGAAGCACTTTGGCAGCAGCAAGGCTCTATTTGTTGGTGATCGTATTGATACTGATATAAGAGGGGCAAACCGAGCTGGGGTTGACTCGGTCTTAGTGATGACTGGGATTAGTCCGCGCAAAGAGGCGCTGGGTGCAAAACCCGAAGATCGGCCAAAATACATTATTGGAACAATGGCTGAGCTATTGAGTGACTATGACCAACCGAAAAAAACAAAGCGTGGTTTTTCCTGTAGAGATGCAGAAGTGGAGCTGCTTGGCAACAAGGTCTTAGTGACCCACGGTGATCCAAAAAGTTTGTCGGCTCTTCGCGCGGCCTGCGCGGCAATCTATGCCTCGGATACTCCTATCTATGGGCTAGATGTAGAATCGGCGCTTTACGAATAGGCTTAGAGAATGTCTGATGATCTAACCCAAAGAGTTGAGCAAGAAGTTGCTCGAATTGTTGCCCTACCTATTGAAGAGCAACCAGCAGCCTTTGCCGCACTTCGCGATTTACTGGAAAACACCTTGAACTCAGTTGAGGACCAGGGCGCTTCGGCTAACCAAGGTTCCTAATTGCGCATCGACGCCATCACGATTTTCCCTGAGTACTTCAAGGCACTTGATCTCTCACTGCTTGGTAAAGCGCGCGATAAGCAGCTCATCGACCTTAGGGTCCATGATCTTCGCGATCACACCACCGATATTCATAAGACCGTTGACGATAGTCCATACGGCGGCGGTGCCGGAATGCTAATGAAGCCAGAACCCTGGGGCGAAGCCCTTGATGAAATACTTCCAGCCGATGGAAACTGCACCGTAATTTTCACAACTCCAGCTGGTGAGCAATTCAAACAGGCCACCGCTCAAGAACTTTCAAAAGAACAACACCTTGTTTTTGCTTGCGGTCGATATGAAGGTATCGATCAGCGGGTTGTCGAGTATGCCAAAACCAAGGCTAAAGTTCGTCAAATCAGCTTGGGCGACTATGTCCTAAATGGTGGTGAGGTTGCCGCCCTCGCTATGGTGGAGGCAATTGCCCGATTGATTCCCGGGGTTATTGGCAATGCCGAGAGTCTGGTTGAGGAATCACATTCAAATGGATTACTGGAGTACCCAAGCTATACAAAGCCAGCATCTTGGCGCGGGTTCGAGGTTCCAGAGATCCTAATCAGCGGTCACCATGCCAACATCGCCGCCTGGCGCCAGGAGCAACAGCTTGAGCGCACCCGCCAGGTGCGACCGGATCTGTTGCCCTAGCTAAGGTTCAACCGCTAAACTAGACAGGTTGTTAGCTAAAACGCTCTGCCGCAGGGGAGCTCAGGCATTTGATTCAAACAACAATCATTAGACAAACTACCCGTTGTTGACCTGCGCGCAGTAACAGAAGGCGATACAAAAATGCACATTTTAGATTCAGTAGACGCAAGTTCACTACGCCAGGACATCCCTGCATTTCGCGTTGGAGACAACGTCAAGGTTCACGTAAACATCATCGAGGGTAACCGAAGCCGTGTTCAGGTTTTCCAGGGCATCGTAATTCGCCGCTCAGGTGAGTCAGTTCGTGAGACCTTCACCGTGCGCAAGATTTCATTTCAGGTAGGCGTTGAGCGTACCTTCCCTATCCACTCACCAGTGATTGACAAAATTGAAGTTGTTACTCGCGGTGCAGTTCGTCGAGCCAAGCTTTACTTCCTGCGCGATCTTCGCGGCAAGAAGGCAAAGATTCAAGAGAAGCGCGACAACGCGTAACTCTAGCCAAAAAAGATGACTCAACTCGGGCAATTTGAAAGTCCGCAGAGCCCGAAGCTCAGAAGAAAAGGTCGCCGTTGGCGCCGTTTTCGCAAGAACATTTTTGTCAGTTTCTTAATTGATCTAATTGTTATTGCTGGTACCGCATTGGTGCTTTCGCTGCTGATAAAGACCTTCTTAATCCGAACCTTCTTTATTCCCTCTGGCTCGATGCTTGAGACCTTGCAAATCGATGATCGAATCATCGTAAACAAACTGATTCCAGGTCTTTCTCCAATCCAGCACGGCGATGTAGTGGTATTCAAAGACCCGGGTGGCTGGTTAGGTGACTATGAAGCACCTGCTCTTGATCCGATCACTGCAACAACCGATTGGATACTTTCAGCTTTTGGAATAACCGCACCGGATAGCGCACAGCACTTAGTGAAGCGTGTAATTGGAATTGGCGGAGATAGAGTTATCTGCTGCGATGCCGACGGCAAAATCACCATCAACGGCACGCCAATTACCGAAACGTATTTGGAGCCCGGTAAGGAACCATCAAGCGTGGAGTTTGATGTAACTGTGCCAGAAAATTCCTATTGGATGATGGGCGATAACCGGGACAATTCCGCTGACTCAAGATTCCACATGGAACTACCAAGCAAGGGCTTTGTTTCCAACGATATTGTTGACGGAAAAGCCTTCGCCATCACTTGGCCATTCTCCAACGCCTCGTGGCTAGATAACTATCCCGATGTCTTCAAAAACGTACCCAAGCCTTAGCTTCGAGCATGACCTATGGGCAAAAGGCCCAAGGTTTGTAATTGGCATCGATGAGGTTGGCCGCGGTGCGATTGCCGGTCCGGTAGCTGTTGGAGTGGCGGTTATTGACCAAAAAGAAATTGACGCCAAGGGTGATTGGCCCAAGCAGCTATGCGATTCAAAACTAATTAGTGAAAAAGTTCGAAACGAGATTATTGAACCGGTTCAGAGTTGGGTCAGGGCATCATCGGTCGGCATGGTTTCTGCTAAAGAAATTGATGATTTCGGTATCGTTTCGGCTCTAGCCTCTTCGGCGGCGACAGCGTTGACTGAGCTGTTTTCAGATCAAAATCTGCGACAAGAAATCGTCACCGATGGCGCGGTAATCATTCTTGATGGCTCACATAATTGGATTGGACCTAAGGCCAGCGGCATTGAGGTAGTGGTTAGAACCAAAGCTGACCGAGATTGCGTCAGTGTGGCGGCGGCATCGGTAATCGCCAAGGTCAAGCGGGATAACCTAATGATTGCCCTAGATCTTGAGGTACCCGGCTATGGATTGGCTGGCCACAAGGGCTATGCCTCGGCAAATCACATCGCAGCACTACAAAAGCTGGGTCCCAGCGCTATTCATCGGCTCAGCTGGCTGACTAAAATTCTGGCTGCCGGATAGTCATTATCGGGCCGGTGACGGCTAGCCGGGCAATAGACTTTTCCCAATGGACGAGAACGAATTCGAAGATTACGACAGGGAAGCTGAGCTTTCTCTATACCGCGAGTATCGCGACGTGGTTGGAACCTTCAAGTACGTTATTGAAACTGAGCGCAGGTTCTATCTAGCCAATGAGGTTGAACTACAGCGAATTGACACGGTCAATGATTTTTACTTTGAACTAAACATGAAGGATGTTTGGGTTTGGGATGTGTACCGAACCGACCGCTTTGTTCAGAGCGTAAGAGTACTTACCTTTAAAGATGTAAACGTAGAAGAGTTGACCGGCGAGAGCTTTAATCTGCCAAAGGAATTCGCGGTAGGCGAGTAAGTACTTTTCCACAGTTTTCTAAATCACAGCTCTAGTCAAAACCTAAAGTCTCATGCTTTGAGCATGAACCAAAAACAACACATGAGCCTGCACGCTGGTGCAGGTCAATAGTCATGGCTGAGCTCAGAGTTTCAAAATCTGAACTTGAGCGCCTGCTGCCAAAAGAGGACTCGGCAAAGGTTGAACAAGTATTCTCTTACCTTGCCTGGAGTGCGGTCTGTGAACCGGGCGATGGCTTTGCCGGACTACTAGTCTCTGCATTGGGAGCAGCTGAAGCCCTGAGTACTGAGATCGATGACGAATCCAGCAAACTAGTTAGAGAAAAGCTTCAGGCTTCCGGTCTTAGCACTGAGGCAATTGATTGTTTTGGAATATTTGAAAAAGCCCACTACCTTGCCAGGCAGCGCTGGAAACCCAGATTTTCACTAACCAGGGTAACTGCAGGTATTCACCGACTAGAAAATCTCAAGGGCTTTGCTCTGACTCCGCAAAGTTCAATCTGGCCAAGAGGTTTTGAAGATCTAGGTTTTCATCGACCAATGGCTATTTGGGTCAGAGGTAATCC
>WLGC01000072.1 GCA_009703465.1 Actinomycetota bacterium
ATTATGGGTATTGGAATCACAGCGGACTCATTCATCGTCTACTTTGAACGAGTTAGAGATGAGATGCGAGACGGAAGATCTCTGTCTGCTGCTATCGAACAAGGCTGGAAGCGCGCCTTCCGCACGATTATTGTTTCTGGAGCGGTGAGCCTTCTAGCTGCCGTAGTTCTTTACGTTCTGACTGTTGGAAACGTGCGAGGTTTCGCCTTCACGCTCGGTTTGACCACGATAGTAGACCTAGCGGTGGCAATTATGTTTACCTATCCGTTCCTGCAGCTAGTTGCAAGATTGCCGTTCTTTAGCTCTGGTCACAAGTGGTCTGGTTTTGACGCAAAGAACCTTGGGATCACAAGCTACGTGGGCAGAGGGCAGTTCAGAACCGGTGCAAACGTTCCAACTACCAAGGTGGCCGCGGCTTCTAAAGAAGCTACGAAACGGCAAACGATAGCCGAGCGCAAAGCAGCAGAATTATTGGCTAGTAGTCGAGAGGGCAAATAATGTCTAAGTTCAGTGATTTTGGTAATGATCTATACACCGGCAAGAGATCAATCGAATTCGTAGGTCGCAGAAAGATCTTCTACATCATTGCTCTTCTAATGGTTGTTCTTGCTATCGTTCTGGCAACCCTAAGAGGTGGATTCAACTTTGGTATTGAGTTCCGAGGTGGCTCAGAGTTCAAGGTGAGCGGCGTTGCCGAGTTGTCGCTGCAGATTGCTGAAGATGCAGTTAAGGCAGTGGAGCCTGGGTCAAACCCTTTGGTAAGCACAATCGGCACCAATGGCATCAGAGTGCAAACTGAACAGCTGACAGATCTTAAGTCTGAAGAGGTTCGTTTCTCGCTAGCTAAGGCTTACGGCGTTGAAAGTGGGGCTGTTGCAAGCTCATTTATCGGTGCAAACTGGGGCGCAGATGTAACCTCAAAAGCTCTTACCGGTCTAGCCGTTTTCATTGTTCTGGCCGCACTGATGATGGCTCTGTATTTCAGGACCCTAAAGATGTCTTTGGCTGCTATGACAGCACTAATCCATGACTTAGTTATTACAGCAGGTCTGTATGGTGCTCTTGGGCTTGAAGTTACCCCTGCCGCTGTTATTGGCTTCTTAACTATTCTTGGTTACTCGCTCTACGACACAGTGGTGGTATTTGACAAGATTCGTGAGAACACCCATGAGGTTGAGTTCAGCGACACAACTACTTTTGCTCAGCAAGTTAACTATGCGGTCAACCAGACTTTAGTGCGCTCAATTAACACATCGGTTGTTGGCGTGCTTCCAGTTGGCTCAATTCTTCTAATTGGTGCGGTTTTTCTTGGAGCGGGTACTCTGCGCGACATTGCCTTGGCCCTGTTTATTGGAATTATCATCGGAACCTATTCGACAATCTTTATTGCCGCCCCTCTTTATAGCCAGCTTCGTGAAGGCGAGGCCAAGTACAAGAAGCAGCCAGGAACATTAGCTACCACCAAGGTGTCAGCGCGGGCTTGAACCTAGCCACTTGCCCTTCTGAGGGTTAGGCTGTTCTCTAAGAGAGGGGCCGTAAGTGAACGAAGTAAACCCTACTGGCAGCATTTCGTTGCTACGCAAGAGTTTGCCGCGCCTCTTCCCGAAGTCTGGTCCATATTCGGCAGAACTGGCCGAGATCCTTAGGATTACGAAGCAAAACCACCCAAAGGCTGACCTCTCAATAGTCGAACGAGCCTTCAACGTTGCCCAGCATGCACACCGTGATCAAAAGCGAGCCTCAGGCGAGCCTTACATCACCCACCCTTTGGCGGTCACTTTAATTCTTGCCGAACTTGGAATTGGTCCGGTCACCCTGGCAGCCGCATTGTTGCACGACACTGTTGAGGATACTGAATACAACCTCGTGATGCTCAAGGCTGAGTTTGGCGAAGAGGTAGCCATGCTGGTTGATGGTGTCACCAAATTAGACAAGGTTAAGTTTGGCGATCACGCTCAGGCCGAAACAGTTCGCAAGATGGTTGTAGCCATGTCTAAGGACATTCGTGTTTTGGTAATCAAGCTTGCTGACCGCCTACATAACGCTCGAACTTGGGGATTTGTTTCGCCTGAGTCCGCGAAGCGCAAAGCGCAAGAGACTTTAGAAATTTATGCACCGCTAGCTCACCGGCTCGGTATCAACGCAATGAAGTGGGAGCTTGAGGATATTTCTTTCGGTGTGCTTTACCCAAAGGTTTATGAGGAAATCGTAAATCTTGTTACCCAGCGAACACCAAAGCGTGCGGAGTTCATAGATGGAGTAATTGAATCTATTTCTCAAGATCTGCGTGAGGCAAAAATAAAAGGCACTGTTGCCGGCCGACCAAAACAGTATTACTCGATTTACCAGAAGATGGTCGTTCGAGGTCGCGAGTTTGACGACATCTACGACTTAGTAGGAATTCGAGTTTTGGTTGATGAGATTAGAGATTGCTACGCAGTCTTAGGCGCTATCCACGCAAGATGGAATCCGGTGCCTGGGCGCTTCAAAGACTACATCGCCATGCCAAAGTTTAATCTTTATCAATCGCTGCACACCACCGTAATGGGTCCGATGGGGCGACCGGTAGAAATTCAAATCAGAACTAATGAGATGCATAATCGCGCTGAGTTTGGTGTTGCGGCGCACTGGAAATATAAAGAACAAGTCAAGAAATCAGACCAAGGCTCTGACGATGATCTGGTCTGGCTAAAACACCTCACAGATTGGCAAGCAGAGACCCAGGATCCTTCGGAGTTCCTAGACTCCCTTCGTTTTGAAATTGGCGCAAAAGAGGTCTACGTCTTCTCGCCGAAGGGCAAGGTGGTTGGCCTAAATGCTGGCGCAACACCTGTTGATTTCGCCTACACAATTCACACCGACGTCGGTCATCGCACCATGGGCGCCAAGGTCAATGGCAGACTTGTACCACTTGAGACAATTCTGCAATCGGGTGACGTTGTCGAGATCTTCACATCAAAATCTCCTGAGGCAGGTCCTAGCAAGGATTGGCTAAATTTTGTAAAGTCCCCAAGAGCTAGAAACAAAATCAAGCAGCACTTTGCTAGCGAACGGCGCGAAGAAGCAATTGAGCAGGGCAAGGAAATGCTTGCTAAGGCGATGAGAAAACAAAACCTCCCGTTGCAGCGATTGATGGCAGCAGACGAATTGGTGAAGCTTGCTGGGGAACTTCGCTTCCCAGACGTTGAAGGGCTATATGCCGCCATTGGTGACAGTCACATTTCAGCTCAGTCGGTAGTTGAAAAACTTGTAGTTGCTATCTCTCATGTGGAGCATGACGAGCAAGAAGTGCAGTTACCGGTAACGCCGCGAAGCTTCACCAGAGCAAGATCTAGCGAATCTGGAGTTCTAGTCAGAGGCGATGCAGATGTGCTGGCAAAGCTGGCTCGATGCTGCACGCCTGTCCCTGGCGATCCAATCATGGGCTTTGTAACTCGCGGTAGCGGCGTTTCTGTGCACCGTGAAGATTGCAAGAATGTTATCCAGTTAAAGCTGGAACCCGAAAGGCTTATGGAAGTCAGTTGGGCACCGACTTCAAAGAGCTTGTTCTTGGTCCAGATTCAAATTGAAGCTCTTGATAGAGGAGGATTACTCTCCGATGTAACCAGAGTGCTATCTGAGCACCACGTAAATATTCTTTCGGCCTCAGTTTCAACTCGCGATGACAGAGTTGCACTAAGTCGTTTTGTTTTTGAAATGGGGGACTCTCAGCTACTAGAGCACCTTTTGAATGCGGTCAGGCGAATTGAAGCGGTCTACGACGTCTACCGAGTTAGTAACTCTTAGGCTACTGAAGCTTTTACAACTTCCAGCCAAGCTTTTCTTGCCTCGAGGGCTTCTGTTGCTTTTTGAATCGCCTTAGCATCCGATGACGCATTGGCAGCTTGAAGGTCTTTCTCTAGTTTCTGGATTGATTCCTCAAGCTGCGAAGTCACGCTATTGGTTCTATCAATGGTGGTTGGATCGGTCTTTCGCCACTGCTCTTGCTCTACTGCTTTCACGCGAGATTCAATCGCTCTAAATTTGTCATCTAGTTCGCGGACTTTTTCCTTTGGAACTTTGCCGATTTTTTCCCAACGACTCTGCAAACTTGCAAGAGACTTCTTGGCAGCCGCTAGATCTTTTTCAGGATCAATGTTTGCGGCATCTTTTATGACATCAAGTTTGGCTGCTAGGTTTGCCTCGAAAGTTGAACTTTCGGCTGCGGCAGTGACTGTTCTCTTGGCATAAATAGTGTCGCCTGCTGCTTTGAATTTAAGCCAAAGCGCGTCATCCACCTTGCCAGCTACGCGCCCACTGAGCTTCCACTCATCGAGCAGCTTTCGGTAAGCGCTAATGTCTTCGGATCCACCAGCAGCTAAAGCTTCAGCTCGTTCGACAATGCTTAGCTTTTTTGCCTTGGTCTGTTTATTGGCCGCGTCAAGACCGGCAAAATAGGCTCGCTTTGCTGACTCAAACTTTGTGCGCGCGGAGGAAAAACGTTTCCAAATTGCGTCGGCATCTTTCTTAGGAACCTTTACGCCAGTCTTCTGTAGTCCTTGCCACTTTTCAAAGAGCGCAGTCATCTCAGCACTGGAAGTTTTCCACTGAATCTTTTTCG
>WLGC01000073.1 GCA_009703465.1 Actinomycetota bacterium
AATTTGTGCGCGCCAGCCTGGAATAGATTCAAGTTTGTCCAATGTGCCACCGGTGTGACCTAGACCGCGACCAGAAAGCTGCGGCACTGCCACACCAAAGACGGCAACTAGTGGAGCCAACGGAAGCGTAATTTTGTCGCCAACCCCGCCAGTTGAATGCTTGTCAGCGGTTGGCATGTTTAGACCCTCGTAGCTCAAGCGCTCCCCTGATGCAATCATGGCCAAAGTTAGATCTTTGATCTCTCTGCGGTTCATGCCGTTCAGAAGAATTGCCATAGCCATTGCGGACATTTGCTCATCGGCCACTACCCCAGCGGTGTAGTTAGCAATTAGCCAATTGATTTGATCGGTTGAAAGCTCGCCCTTGTTTCGCTTGGTGATGATTACTTCTGGAGCGGAAAATTCAGGCATTACTTTCTTTCCTCAAGATCCCTGGGACCAAAAGCATCCGGAATTACCTCATCGATTGTTTTGAATCCAGAAACCGTTTCAAGAATCATGCCAGTGGCCGAGTGCTCATATAGCAACTGCCGGCAGCGACCGCAGGGCATCAAGATGTTTCCCTTGCCATCAACGCAGGTGAAGGCAACTAACTTTGCCGGCCCATTGCTACTGGTCATTGCCAGTTGGCTAACCAGGCTGCATTCAGCACAGAGAGTCAGTCCATAGGAAGCATTCTCAACATTGCAACCAGAGATAACTCTGCCATCATCGGTCAGTGCTGCTACTCCAACTGGAAACTTTGAATACGGCACATAGGCTTTTTTCATTGCCGCGTTAGCTGCAGCCCTAAGTTCATTCCAGTTAATTTCAGTCATGTTCAAACTCAACTCTTTATGTAAGCCTTACCAGCAGCTGCTGGTCCGGTAACTTTTCCAACCAAGCCGGCAACGGCCACGATGGTAAGTGCGTATGGCAGCATCAGCAAGAACTGGCTCGGTACGTCAGACCCGGTGATGCTAAGGATGGATTGTAGATTCTGGGCAAAACCAAACATAAGTGCAGCCAGAGTTGCAAGCAGAGGATTCCAGCGACCAAAAATCAGCGCAGCCAAGGCGATGTATCCAGCACCGGAAGTCATTTCTTTACTGAACGAGCCAACTGCACCCAGGGTGAAGAAGGCGCCGCCGATCCCAGCCAGTGCCCCGCCTAGCATCACTGACATGTATCTGGTGCGGAAAACTTTGATACCAACTGTGTCGGCAGCTTTAGGGAACTCGCCAACAGCGCGCAGACGCAAACCCCAACGAGTCTTAAACAGAGCTATGTAAACAACCGCAACAGCTAGGTACATCAGATAAACAATTACAGTCTGTGAGAAAAGAAGCGGACCGATAATTGGAATTTGCGAAAGCACGGGAATATCGATGCGATCAAATCTTGGCGGCTGATTTAGGGCCACAAGATCTCTGGTCATCACTGTGGAATAGAAGAAGCTGGTCAAGCCAATAATCAATACATTGACCACCACACCAACAATGATCTGATCAACCACGTACTTAATACTGAAGACGGCAAGGATGCCCGCCACAAGTCCCCCGCTGATTGCAGCAGCGATAAGACCCAGGGTGAGGCTGCCGGTTATGGAGGCGATGAGTGCTGAAGCAAATGCACCTGCTAGGAGTTGTCCCTCAATAGCGATGTTAATGACACCGACTCGCTCAGAGAGAACTCCGGCAAGCGCTCCGAAGATAAGTGGAACTGAAAGTGCCAGCGAACCCTGAAGAGTTTGAGTGACTGGAAACATCTCACCAACAAAAAGCAAAACTAAAATTTGCAGAACTATGGCAAGGGTGAAAATAATCATCAGCCACAGCGGTACTTTCTTTCGCTGGAATGAAAGAAGCCACGAAAAAGCAGTCACCATAAGAGCCAGCACAGTGAAGAACCACGAAGCTGGAATCACCGGAATTGGGAAGTCTGGAATTTCAATAACCTCAATGCCCGCGTTAAAGCTAAAGAGAGTAGAACCGGCTGGTGCATTGATTGATAGCCAAAGGCTAATGATCAGAAATATGCTCAGACCGATTGGGGATTTGAGTGAGCGTTTCATTACTTGGCCCCCTCAAACTTCATAGCCTGCTTGGCAGGATCTGATAGTCGGAACATAAAGCGCACCAAAGGTGGAGCAGCGATAAACAAAACAACAAGCGACTGAACAATCAGCACGATATCAATCGGAACTTTTTGGTTTGCCTGCATAATTACCGCACCAGCTCTAAGCGCTCCAAAGAGAAGTCCGGCTGCCAAAACGCCAAAAGGTTTTGATCGACCAAGTAGGGCAACTGTAATAGCGTCAAAACCAAAGCTTGCCGCCACGCTAGGGGTTAGGTATTTTTCAGCACCAAGCACCTGTGAGGTACCGGCAAGTCCAGCCAGGGCACCTGAGATGGCCATTACTAATACATAGGTAATGCCGATGTTGATGCCGGCAACTTTAGAAGCCGATGGGTTGTGACCCAGGGCGCGGAACTGAAAACCAATTGAAGAACGATTTAGTAACCACCAAACAACTAGCACCATCGCCAACATCACAAAGAATGATGCATTGATTCGGAAATCTTCGCCCATAAAGCGCCAGTACTTTGCAGTTTCTGAAATCTCTGGCGAAATTGGATTTACTGCACCCGGTGCTTGAAACAGCGGAGTGGTTAGCACGTAGAAAAGAAGCAGGCTGGCGATGTAGTTCATCATGATGGTGACGATTACCTCATTGGCACCGGTTGCTGCCTTTAGAAATCCAACGAAACCACCGAAGAGCCCGGCAGCTAGCACACCGGCAATTACCGCAACCGGTAGGTGAATTAGAGCTGGAAGCTCAACAGAGAAGCCAACCCAAGCAGCTCCCATGGCACCAAAAATAATTTGACCAGTTCCACCAATGTTGAAAAGCCCTGAACGGAAAGCAACGGCCATACCAAGTCCGGCAAGTGTAATTGGTGTTGCGTAAGTAAGAGTCTCAGTCAGCGGCTTGATCATGCTAACTGAATCAAGGGCTTTGTAGTTATAAATCGCACCTCTAAACAACGCATCGTAGGCACCAAAAATTGAGTTCCACACCGCAGCTAGAAAATCAGTTGGCCTAGAAAACAAATAACTAGATGTGATTTGAACTTCTTCATTAGCAAAGGCAATTAGAAGGCCGCCGATCAAAAAGGCAGAAAGAATTGCCAGCGCAGTCAATCTTGAACTGGCATTAAAGATTTGCTTTACGACGTTGTTCATGCGCTGATACCTGCCATCATTTGACCCAGTGTTGCTCTTGGAGTATCGGCTGGCACCACTCCAACAATTTTTCCGCGGTACATAACCGCAATACGATCGCCCAGCTGGGTAGCCTCATCTAGCTCGGTTGCCACAATAAGCACCGGAATTCCTGAATCACGGGTAGCCACAATTTGCTCGTGCACAAACTCAATGGACCCAACATCTAAACCTCTGGTTGGCTGTGAGGCCACCAAGAGGCGAAGCTCTCTAGATAGTTCTCTAGCGAGAACAACTTTCTGCTGGTTACCGCCAGAAAGCTGTGACGCGGTGGAGTCAATTCCCTGAGCGCGAATATCAAACTGCTTTAGCTTTTCGGTGGCGAATTTCTTGAGGACATCAAGCTGCAGGCTGATTCCCTTGGCAAATGGCTTGCGATCACTTCGATCAAGCATTAGGTTTTCAGCAATTGTGAACTCGGCAACTAGTCCATCTTCAGTGCGGTCCTCAGGGACAAAGCCAACACCTAGATCAAGAACTTGTTTTACATTTTTGCCAATAAGTTCTTTGCCATCCAACGAAATAGAGCCTGAGGTCTTTCCGTGCATGCCAATAATTGCCTCGGTTAGTTCTGTTTGGCCATTTCCTTGAACTCCGGCGATGACAAGAATTTCTCCCTCGTGAACCTCAAGATTGATATCCTCTAAAACTTTGGTGCCCTTGTTGTTCCAGGCTGAAAGATTTGAAATCTTAAAGGTAGCCGCACCAACTTTGGCAGCTGCCTTATCTACATCAAGATCTACTGCGCGACCAACCATCATCGAGGCAAGTTCATTGGCTGAGGCGCCCTGCTTGGCTTCGCCCACAATCTTGCCAAGTCGAATCACGGTAATTCGGTCTGCAACTTCTTGAACCTCACGAAGCTTGTGAGTGATGAAAACAATTGCTTTACCCTCGGCGCGCAACTGCTTCATGATTTCCATGAGCTCGTCTGTTTCCTGCGGGGTGAGTACAGCTGTTGGTTCATCAAAAACTAAAACTTGCGCGTCGCTAATAAGCGCTTTAATAATTTCAACTCGCTGCTGAACACCAACTGGCAGATCACCGACTATGGCATCTGGATTTACTTCAAATCCAAAGCGGTCTGAAAGTTCTTTTACTTGAGCACGGGCTGCTTTAAGATCAAGCACTCCACCGGCCTTGGTTGGCTCGTGACCCAGAATGACATTTTCGGCAACGGTGAAAACTGGAATCAACATAAAGTGCTGGTGCACCATGCCAATGCCAGCGGCCATGGCATCTCCGGGACCTGAAAACTTCACA
>WLGC01000074.1 GCA_009703465.1 Actinomycetota bacterium
CCGGCAACCTAGTGGAAATGTCAATTGCTAAAGCCATTAACGCAGGTCTTCGAAAGGCAATGCACGACAACGAAAAAGTTTTAGTTTTTGGTCAAGACGTAGCGCAACTTGGTGGAGTGTTTAGAGTCACTGAGGGAATCCTTGATGAATTTGGTCCAACAAGAATCTTTAACTCTCCAATTGCTGAAGCTGGAATTGTTGGTACTGCAATTGGACTTGCTATGCGTGGCTACTCTTCTGTTACTGAAATGCAGTTTGATGGATTTGTTTTTCCTGCCTTTAGCCAAATCACAACTCAGCTAGCCAGATTGCAAAATCGCTCTGAGGGTTTTTTGACCATGCCAGTTGTGATTCGTATTCCTTATGGTGGTGGCATTGGTGCAATTGAGCATCACTCAGAATCCCCAGAAGCTTATTTTGCACATACTCCAGGACTTCGAGTTATTTCACCATCAACACCAAATGATGCGTACTGGATGATTCAGCAGGCAGTGGCATCTAAAGATCCAGTTTTGTTTTTTGAACCTAAGCGTCGCTATTGGCAAAAGGGTCAAGTAAATCTTGACTCGCCGCCAGCTGGCATGCACACCGCCAAGGTTGTCCGCCAGGGAGAGCAAGTAACCATTGCTGCCTATGGCCCAATGGTGGTCACCGCACTTGAGGCAGCCAACATGGCAGCCGAAGAGGGAATCAGCATTGAGGTAATTGACCTTCGCTCAATGGCACCGATTGACTTTGACACCGTAATTGAATCGGTCAAGAAAACCGGCCACCTAATTGTTGTTGCTGAAGCAAACACCAACGTCTCGGTTGCTTCTGAAGTTGCTGCCCGAGTTTCTGAACTTGCTTTTTATCACCTTGAAGCCCCGGTTATTAGAGTCGGTGGATTTGATGTTCCTTATCCGGCCGCAAAGCTAGAAGAAAAATTCTTGCCAGATCCAGATCGCATTCTTGAAGCGGTCGACCGAAGTCTGGGGTACTAGATGTCACAGATCGCATACTTCAACCTGCCAGATGTTGGCGAAGGTCTAACCGAGGCAGAAATTGTCAGTTGGAAAATTGCCGAGGGCGATAGCGTCTCGGTGAATCAAATCATTGTTGAAATTGAAACAGCAAAATCTCTAGTTGAACTTCCAGTTCCTTTTGCCGGTGTGGTCGACAAGTTGCTGGCCAAAGAAGGCGACACCGTTGAGGTTGGCAAGCCAATTATTGCGGTCAAGGTTTCAGGAACCGTTGGTGAAGTAAGCACTGCAACCAGTGCCATCACAATTATTGATACCGATGCACCAGCGGCACCAGTTGCTGAAGCAAGTGCTGCATCTGGTAAAACACCAAACCTAGTTGGCTATGGAGTGATGGAAGGTGCACACGGCGGATCTCGCAGACGTCGAGGTGCAGTTGCAGCAACAGCTCCTGCGGTAGCTGCAGCGGCAGCTAGCTTGCCGGCAGCAAACCCGGCAACTGAACTTCACAGCAGCGCAGCACTTGCTGGTGAAAAAGTTTTGGCTAAGCCACCAATTAGAAAACTTGCACGCGATCTTGGTGTTGATCTAAATCGCATTAGCGGTAGCGGTGTGAATGGTGAAATTCTTCGCGAGGATGTTGTTAGTGGTGCAACCCAAGCGTCAGTGTTTAGAAATCTTTCAACACCGGAAGCTCCAAAAAATGCTGAAGAGAGAATTCCAGTTAAGGGAGTTCGTAAAGCAATTGCTGCTGCCATGGTGCAGTCTGCTTTTACCGCACCACACGTAAGTATCTTTGTTGATGTTGATGCAACTCGCACCATGGAATATGTAAAGCGTTTGAAGACAGCCCCTGAGTTTGCAGGAGTCAAAGTAACGCCACTTTTGATTATGGCGAAGGCCATGATTTGGGCGGTGCGTAGAAACCCAATGGTGAACTCAACTTGGACAGATACGGAGATTATTGTTCACAACTTTGTGAACTTTGGAATTGCAGCGGCAACACCGCGCGGTCTTATTGTTCCGAACATCAAGAACGCCGACAAGATGTCGATGCTTGAACTAGCTGAAGCAATTCAGCAACTTGCCGCAACTGCGCGCGAGGGAAAAACATCGCCGGCTGATATGAAGGACGGCACCATCACGATCACCAACATTGGTGTCTTTGGTGTTGACACCGGAACTCCGATTTTGAATCCTGGTGAGGTTGGAATTGTTGCTCTTGGTTCAATTAGACCTAAGCCTTGGGTTGTGAACAACGAGATTTTGATTCGTCAGGTGACCACTATTGGGGCAACCTTTGATCACCGAGTGGTGGATGGCGATGTGGCTAGCCGCTTTGTCCAAGATGTTGCCTCAGTCATGGAAGAGCCTGCGCTATTGCTTGATTAGTAGCTCTTATTGCTATTGACAATCATTATCATTAAGCCTATTGTCAAGGTATGAAGTCAATCAAGATCATTGCTGTGGCCACAGTTGCCGCACTTTCAGCGCTCACCCTGGCCGCTTGCGCGCCAGCATCTACCCAATCAGACAAGTTCCAGATCGTTGCCTCAACCAATGTTTGGGGCGATGTTGCCAAGCAGGTTGGCGGGGATCTGGTCGAGGTGACCAGCCTGATTGATAACGCCAATAAAGACCCGCACTCCTACGAGGCAACTGCTCGCGATCAGCTAGCCATTGAGAAGGCCGATCTAGTTATTTCAAATGGCGGCGGCTATGACGATTTCATTGAGAAGCTTTCGGCAGCAGCTGGCAATAAGCCAGAGTTCAGAGTTGCCTCAGCCGTTACCGCAGTTGACTGGCAGCAAAACGAGCACCTTTGGTACAGCGCTCCGGCAGTTGCTGAAGTTGCCTTTGCACTCGCTATCGCCATTGGCTCACTGGATACCGAAAATGCTGTGACATACGAAGCAAACGCCAAAGCGTATGTCGATGAACTTGGCGTTCTTGGCAAAGAAATTGGCGAGCTTCGCAAAATCACCGAGGGCTACACCTACTTCGGCACTGAGCCGCTAGCGGTTTGGCTAATGGCTGATCTTGGCTTTGTTGATAAAACTCCTGAGGAATTCGCTGAAGCCATTGAAAACGAAACCGACGTGCCGCCAGCAACCATGAAAGAATCCCTTGATCTAATCAATTCAGGAACTATCAAGTACCTAGTGATCAACGGTCAGACCGAAAACTCTCAAACCAAGCAGATTGTTGATGCAGCCAGCCAGGCTGGAGTCAAAGCCGTAGTGCTTTCAGAGATTTTAACTGACGGACAAAGCTATATTCAGTGGATGAGTTCTATTCTGAAGACCATCAACCCAGGGATGTAAATGACTGTACAGGCTGTGCTCGCCATAAAAAACGCATCTCTTGCGTTTGGTGAGCGCACCCTGTGGAGCAATCTCAATCTTGAAATAAAGCCGCATGAGTTTATTGCCGTGTTAGGTGCAAACGGTTCCGGCAAGACAGCTCTTCTAAAAGCAATTCTTGGTCAAGAAAAACTAACCGCAGGTTCCATTGAACTAGCTGGCAAGCCTATTGCTCACGGCTCAACCAGAATCGGCTACATTCCGCAGCATCAAAACATTGATAGCGCAACACCAATGCGAGCCCGCGACATGCTGAAACTTGGCCTTGACGGTCACAAATTTGGATTGCCATTTGGCAATGCCGAAACAGAAAAAAAGATTCAACACATTCTTAGCTGCGTAGATGCACATGAATTTGCTGAGAAAAAAGTAGGTCAGCTATCTGGCGGTGAATTGCAGAGGCTTCGCGTGGGCCAAGCAGTCATTAGTGAGCCAGACCTATTGCTAGCCGATGAGCCGCTCAGCGCCTTGGATCTAGCCCAGCAGAAGGTTATTGCTGAGCTGATTGATCAAGAGCGTCGTGAGCACAAGGCCGCGGTTATTTTCATTACCCACGATGTCAATCCAATTCTTTCCATGGTTGATCGAGTTCTTTATCTGGCTAACGGCAAATTCAAAATCGGAACTACCGATGAAGTATTGCGAAGTGATGTTCTAAGTGAGCTCTATGGCACCGCAGTTGATGTGGTTAGAAACCAGGGAAGAATTCTTGTGGTCGGCACTCAAGATCACGATCATCACCACGACGAAGAGTGGCGCTAATGGTGCTATTTGATTTTTCCGATTACAACGAGTTAATTCCGCTGGTTCAAAATTCACTTATCGCTGGATTGCTTCTAGGTTTAGTTGGCGGCTTAATCGGTGTCTTTGTGATGACAAGGGATATGTCATTTGCAGTGCACGGAATATCAGAACTTAGTTTTGCTGGAGCTGCCTTTGCATTGCTGCTTGGTTATAACGTTGTCGGCGGATCAATCATTGGTTCTTTGATTGCAGCATTAATAATTGGCTATCTAGGTGCAAAAGCAAAAGATAGAAATTCAATTGTTGCTGTGTTAATGCCAGCTGGTTTAGGTTTAGGAATTTTAGCTCTTGCACTTTATGAAGGCAGAGC
>WLGC01000075.1 GCA_009703465.1 Actinomycetota bacterium
GGAATGCTTTGACCACTATTGAGGGTCAGAAGAGGAGAGAGACCCTGACTCACTTTTCGCTCCAAGGCCCTGTTACCGGATTCCATTGCTCAATCACTCGCTCACCGATAAAGCCGGCAAGATCAAATGGATCTTGATCAAGAACTTGAGAAAGTTCCAAAAGTGATTCGTGCATGCAAATCAGGAGAGCACCAGCGGTGTCAACCATTGGCCCACTTGCCAGAATCACTCCATCGGCGAATTGCTGAGCAACCCATTCGCGATGGGTTGGCCTAAGTTCAGCTAGGTACTCGGGTGCAGCACTGTAAAAATATCTAACGGCAAAGGTAGGCATAGTTCCAGCCTAAATCCAGCTCGGTAACCACATG
This sequence comes from Actinomycetota bacterium, assembly GCA_009703465.1. Classification (GTDB taxonomy): domain Bacteria; phylum Actinomycetota; class Actinomycetes; order Actinomycetales; family Microbacteriaceae; genus Rhodoluna. The sequence continues at coordinate 369 of WLGC01000075.1, forward strand.
TGCAGATACCAGAAATCGTAGGGAATCCAGCTGCCTATCCAGATCGGTAAAAAGAAAGCACTCATTGCAAAAGTGGCCAATAGATATAGGAAGAAGAGGCCCTGAGCTCTAACCGGCCTAGCCGCGCTAGAAACGAAGTAGCGAGCCACAAAGATCAGACAAAGAATCATCCATGGTAAAAATGCAATCGCGTAAAACTGGAAGGTGGTTCGCTGCATGAAAAACAGCCAAGGCGCGTAGCCACCAACGATTCCTAGCAGCGCAAGGCCAGCAAGGCGATCTCTGGATTTTAGGTACCAGAAAATCACAAAGAACACCGAGGCGGCAGCCGACCACCAAATTAGTGGATTACCAAGTGCAGTGATGGCGCTGGAGCAACCCTCTGCACTAACGCAGTTACCCTCACCGGCATCAAGTCCCTCGTAGAAGAAACTTGTCGGGCGAATTGCAAATAACCAGGTCAGCGGATTTGATGCGTAGGAGTGCGGCGTGGCAAGGGCTACGTGAAAACCGTAGGCCGATTTGGTGTATTCAATCAGTGAAGTAAACCAGTTATCGGTTGCGTTTCTGCTGTAGCCACCAGAGGTCAGAATCCAGCCGGTCCAGGACAAAAGATAAATTACAAAAGTTACTGGAACAAGTTGAATAAAAGTTGCACTGCCCTGAGCGATGATTCCGCCGATAAACCAATTTTTTTGACCAGCTGCTCTTCTGGCTATTGCCTCGCTGATCACAACATAGAGCCCAAAGGCTGCCAAAAAATAAAGTCCAGACCATTTGATTGCCGTTGCCGCACCAAGAGATGCCCCAGCGGCGACGAGCCATGGTCTTAGCCAAACAATTCGGTCAATATCCCTAACTCGCTGATCTCGAAGTAAGAAATAAAATGCCAGCAGCACAAAGAACATCAGGGTGCTATCTAGCAGTGCGGTGCGGGCTAAAACAATTGCGTGACCATCAATGGCAAAAAGAAATCCGGCGGCCAGCGCCCAACCCTGAGATTTGAAAAGTTCTCGAGCCACCAACATAAGTAGGCCCACTGCAGCGATGCCAATTAAAGCTGTGCTGATTCGCCAGGAAAAAGAATTATCGGCGCCAAATAGCCACATCCCAAAACCAATTAGCCACTTACCAAGCGGTGGGTGAACCACAAAACTTGGTTCAGTTAAAAATGTGTTTACCAACCCTGATTCAAAACCTGCGTTTGCATCAGCCGGCCAACTCTTTTCACTACCGGTATTCCAAAGTGTCCAAGCGTCCTTGACGTAGTAGGTTTCGTCAAAAACCAGTTTTTTTGGGTAGCCCAGGTGCCACAGTCGAAGAACTGCAGCCAGTGCCATAACTAGCCACGGACCGTAGCGGTAAATCCGACGGCGGGCGCGGGCACCATTTAGCAGGTTGGCAAGGGAAGCAATCACCTTGCTAATGCTAGACAATAGAACGTGCTCATTCTCGCGGCTACCCCAATCGGCAACCTGTCCGATGCTTCAGCGCGCTTGATCGAGGCAATGCGGGACTCAAAGTTCATTGCCGCTGAAGATACCCGCAGTCTGCTGAAATTGGCCAACTCGTTAGGCATCAAATTGAATGCCAGGTTGTTTAGTCTCCACGAGCACAATGAAGGCGATCGTCTGCAACAAATTCTTGAAATTGCTACTGAGGAATCAGTTCTGGTGGTTAGCGATGCCGGAATGCCCACAGTAAGCGATCCAGGCTTTCTTTTGGTTAGAGCAGCCGTTGTAGCTGGTATTGAAGTCACCGTCATCCCAGGCCCCTCTGCGGTGCTAAGTGCGCTGGCGGTATCAGGGTTACCAACCGACAGATTTACCTTTGAGGGTTTCCTGCCCCGTAAGCAGGGTGAGCGCCGGAAAATGTTTGCTTCGTTAGTGCGTGAAAAGCGCACCATGATTTTTTTTGAATCCCCACACCGAATTCTGGAATCGTTAGAAGATGCCGCTTTGGAACTTGGCGCGGACAGACAGGCCAGCGTCTCTAGAGAACTAACTAAAAAATTTGAGCACACTGAACGAGGCACTCTGCAGCACTTGGTTGAATGGGCCAAAAGCCAGCCCAAGGGAGAAATGGTACTGGTTGTGGCTGGAGCACTTGAGGAAGCAATCAACACCAATGCTCTAGTGGAGCAAGTTTTGGCTTTGACCTCAGATGGAACTGGCCTAAAGGATGCGGTTGCAGAAATCGCTGCCGCAACTGGCGCCAGCAAGAAAGAGCTCTATCAGTTGGTTCTAGAGCAGCGAAAGACCAGCACTCTCTAATCCGACTGGGTTAAGATTGAAGTTATGTCCTCTGGTAATGGGAAATCGTTCTACATAACGACCCCAATTTTTTATGTGAACGATGCGCCGCACATCGGTCACGCCTACACCGAGGTAGCCGCAGATGTTTTAGCTCGTTGGCACCGCCAGCGCGGCGAGCAGTCTTTTTTGCTGACTGGAACCGATGAGCATGGTGAGAAAATCCTGCGGACCGCAGCGGCCAATAAAACAACACCGCTAGAGTGGGCCGACAAGCTAGTCAAAGAGGCATGGCTGCCGCTTCTAGAAACCATCGATATCGATAACCAGGATTTCATTCGCACCACTGAGCCTCGTCACGAAAAAAACGTGCAGGTTTTCTTGCAACACCTTTACGACACCGGGTTTATTTATCAGGGCTCATACGAGGGTAATTACTGCGTCGGCTGCGAGGAGTATAAAACCGAGGGTGATCTTATTGAGGGAGATGGTCAATTTGCTGGCCAGCAGGTTTGCGCCATTCACTCCAAGCCGGTTGAGAAGCTAAAGGAAACAAATTACTTCTTTAAGCTCAGTGATTTCACTCAGCCGCTTTTGGATTTCTATCAGGCAAACCCAAATTTCATTCAGCCAGATTCTGCCCGCAATGAGGTAGTTGCTTTTGTTAGACGAGGCCTAGAAGATCTATCTATTTCACGATCGAAAGAAAAATTCGATTGGGGAATTGATATTCCGTGGGATAACTCCCACATCACCTATGTCTGGTTTGATGCGTTGTTGAACTACATAACCGCAATCGGTTACGGGGAAGAAGACCCGGCTTCAAAAGCAAAGTTTGAATCACTGTGGCCTGCAAGTGTTCAAGTAGTTGGAAAAGACATTCTTAGATTCCATGCTGTCATTTGGCCCGCGATGTTGATGGCTGCTGGCATGGCGCCAGCTAAACAAGTTTTTGGTCACGGTTGGCTTCTTGTCGGTGGCGAAAAGATGTCCAAGTCAAAGCTCACCGGTATTGCACCAACTCAAATCACCGATACTTTTGGCTCTGATGCATTTCGCTACTACTTCATGAAGGCCATTGCCTTTGGAAGCGATGGGTCATTCTCCTGGGAAGATCTATCGGCAAGATATCAAGCAGAGCTTGCGAACGGTTTTGGAAATCTTGCCTCAAGATCAATTGCAATGGTGCATCGCTATTTTGATGGCGTGCTTCCTGCAGCAGCCAGTTTCTCCGAAGCAGATCTTGCTGTTCAAGCAGTAGCGGCAGTGGCTGTTGCCGATGCCGATTCGGCGATGGAAAAAGTTGCCATACATGATGCAATTGGTTCAATCTGGACTTTGGTCGATGAGCTCAATAACTACATCACCGTGCAGGAGCCGTGGGTGCTGGCTAAAGAAGAATCAAACCGCGAACGCCTTGGTACGGTTCTAAACACCACCGTAGAAGGACTCAGAGTTCTAGCGGTTCTCTTGAATCCAATTACGCCGAAGGCTGCTAGCAAGCTCTGGGCGGCTATTGGCGCAAGTGTAGGCACTTTGGATTCTCAGCCAATTGATCAAGCAGCTAAGTGGTCTCAGTTGAAATGTGGAAGTCAAATTGCAGAACTTGAGGCTCTGTTTCCTCGCCTTGAAGTCACTGAAGAAAAGTAAGCGGCAAAGTAATTGACTGAACGCATCGCCCCCGCTTTTGCATCAGCATTTGCGCCGATGCCCGAGCCTCTTGAGGTTCCGATCTACGACAACCACTGCCATTTGGAATTTGTCTTCGATGAGGCAGTCGGTGCCATGCCTTGGAAAGAAAACCTGGACATCTCTGAA
>WLGC01000076.1 GCA_009703465.1 Actinomycetota bacterium
AAAAGGCCGAAAGAGTTCACTTCCTAACGACAACATCGAAAGAGCGATAAAGCGCGGGTCGGGCGTTGGCGCCGACGCGGTTGAGTACGCAAGCATCATGTACGAGGGCTATGGCCCAAATGGAGTCGCAATTCTTATCGAGTGTCTTACTGATAACAAAAATAGAGCCGCGGCTGAGGTGCGTCTTGCTGTGTCTCGAAACGGCGGAACAATGGCTGATCCAGGAAGCGTTTCATATCAGTTTTCGCGCAAGGGCGTAGTAGTGGTTGCCAAGAACTCTGAGACAACCGAGGATTCGATTCTTGAAGCGGTCATCGAAGTTGGCGTGGAAGACATCGAGAACCGAGATGAGCAGTTTGTGATAACCACAGACCCAAGCAACATGGTGTCTGTTCGAACCGCTTTACAGTCCGCAGGTATTGATTATGAAAGTGCGGACGTTGAATTTATCTCAGGCATGCAACTTCAGGTCGACGCTGACACGGCTAGAAAGTCAATCGCGCTTATTGATGCTCTAGAAGACCTGGATGATGTTCAAAACATCTACTCAAATCTTGACATTTCACCTGATGTTCTAGCTCAGCTAGAGAACGAATAGGTTATGATTACTCGAGTACTGGGAGTCGACCCCGGGCTCACTCGGTGCGGCGTAGGCATTATTGATCTTGGCGCTTCACGAAAAGTTTCATTGGTGTTTGTTGACACCTTCAAGACCGACGCTGCAACTGAGCTTTCTGAACGCATCGGGACATTAGCTAACAAAATTGAAGCGTTGATTCTAAGTCAGCGTCCTTCGGCAATTGCGCTCGAGCGAGTTTTTTCACAGCAGAATCTTCGAAGCGTCATGGGTGTAGCTCAGATAAGCGGTGTGATTCTAATGCTTGCCCATAAACATTCTGTGCCGATTTATCTGCACACCCCCAGCGAAGTCAAAGCTGCGGTTACTGGTTCGGGCCGAGCAAACAAGTCTCAAGTTGGGGCAATGGTCGCCAAGATACTTGGCTTGGCCGAGATTCCAAAACCTGCAGACGCTGCAGATAGCTTAGCCATCGCCATTTGTCATGCTTGGAAAAGTGCCGGCGGAACTGACCTCAACTCAGATTCACTCACTCCAGCCCAAAAGGCTTGGCACTCGGCCGAACAAGCAGCTACAGCTTCAAAGCGGCGCTAGAGCGTTCTTCTTGGTTAGTCTTAGCAGGTGATTGCTTCTCTATACGGCACTGTGATGGCTTTGGAGTCAAACAGTCTTGTGCTTGATGTTTCCGGTGTCGGCTATTTAGTGCAGATAACTTCACCAACCTCACGCACGGTGAACGAGGGCAAGAGTTTGCTGCTGCACACCTCATTAATTGTTCGTGAGGACGGCTTCACGTTGTTTGGTTTCTTGACCCAGGCAGAACAGAAAGCTTTTGAGTTACTTCGTTCAGTCACGGGGGTGGGTCCAAAGTCAGCTCTTGCAGTGCTAAGTGAGCTGAGCGTGGAGCAAGTCTTTGACGCCGTTTCTCAGGAGAATGACTCCGTATTCAAGGCAGTAAGTGGCATAGGGCCAAAAACAGCGAAGCTAATAAGCGTCACCTTGGCTGGACGTTTGGGGGTTAAGACATCGGTTGCTTCATCCAGCAGAAAAGATGAGTTAGCCACAGTTGTGTCTGCTCTAACCGGTCTTGGTTGGAGTGAAAGAGTTTCAGTAGATGCTGGTAACAGCGCGCTCAAGGCTCTTGGCGCCGAGGCTAGCGCGGCCACACTTCTGAAGTATTCACTTTCAACACTCGGATCTTCAAAATCATTGGGTGCGCTCGATGAATGATTTGATTTCGCCGGAACCGGCAGCGGGGGATCTATCTTATGACTCTGCCTTACGCCCAAAGTCTTTAGAAGAGTTCATTGGTCAATCTAAAGTTCGAAATCAACTCAAGCTGATTCTAGACGCGGCTGAAATGCAAGGTCGCACTCCAGATCACATGCTGCTAGCTGGACCTCCAGGCCTAGGAAAAACCACTTTGGCGATGATCGTTGCGCACGAAAGTGGGCGAGCTCTGCGCATCACCAGCGGCCCAACCATTCAGCACGCCGGAGACTTGGCAGCCATTCTCAGTTCTCTAGCGCCCGGTGAGGTTTTATTCATCGACGAGATTCATCGAATGTCTAGGGCAGCTGAAGAAATGCTCTACCTTGCAATGGAAGATTTTCGAGTCGATGTGATGGTTGGTAAGGGACCAGGAGCAACATCGATTCCTCTTGAGATTGCACCGTTCACACTTGTTGGCGCCACCACCAGATCTGGAATGTTACCGAGTCCGCTCAGGGATCGTTTTGGGTTTATTGCAAACTTGGAGTTCTACGAAGACTCTGAATTAGAGGAAGTTATTTCTAGGGCTGCGAAGAAGCTGGGACTAGAAATCCAAACTAGCGCGATTGGTGAAATTGCCAAGCGAAGCAGAGGTACGCCGAGAATTGCCAACCGCTTGCTTAGGCGAGTTCGTGACTTCACTTTGGTCGAGGGAAGCTCCATGATTGAGATTAAGCATGCGACCGACGCGCTGGCATTGTATGAGGTTGATCAGCTCGGGCTTGATCGTCTGGATCGTGAGATTTTGAACATCCTTGTGGTCAGGTTCGGCGGCAAGCCGGTTGGCCTATCTACACTCGCCGTTTCCGTAGGTGAGGAGCAGGACACAATTGAAGCCGTTGTTGAGCCATTTCTTATCAGGGCTGGACTAATTGCAAGGACCGCAAGAGGCCGACAGGCTACCGCTGCCGGTTTCAGGCACCTAGGCCAGAGTGCACCAGCCAATGAGTTAGATGGGCCAGTTGACCTATAATCATTAGGGCGCCCTATGGTGCCCATCATCTTTACTTCCAACTAGTTAGGCCATAATGTCCCAGGACCTCTTTCTCATTGCTGCGCTTGCAATTCTCATCGCATTTATGTTCAGCAGCTCTCGTAAGCGCAAAAAGCAAGCTGAGGCTTTGCTAGCCAGCGTCAAGGTTGGATCAAGCGTGGTTCTGCACAGTGGAATCACTGGAAAAGTTACTTCTCTTACCGAAGACCGAGTTGTGATTGAGACCACTCCAGGCACAAAAATCGCCATGTTGAAGGGCGCCATCAGAAGCGTTGATGTTGCAGTGGAATCTAAGCCTGCAAAATCAGCTACTGCTTCGAGCACTAGCGCAAGCCAGATCGCTAAAAAGCCTGCAGCTAAGAAGCCAGTCGCCAAGAAGCCAACTGCCAAATAATTAGAACACCAAAGGATTCTCTTGTCTGATTCATCGCTATCAAAAACTGCGCGCAAGCGACTTACCCTTCTAGGGGTTATCGTGCTGGCTCTTGCTGGTGTAATCGGCGCCGGAACTTTCTCTGGTGCTGGCGCAACGCTCACCCCAAAGCTTGCTCTTGATCTTCAGGGCGGTACTCAGATTATCTTGTCGCCGCTTCTTGCGGATGGGCAAACGGTGTCGGAGGAGCAATTAGCTCAGGCTGTAGAAATTATTCGCCAGCGTGTAGATGCAACCGGTGTGAGTGAAGCTTCTGTAAAGACCCAAGGAAACACAAACATAATTGTTGAAATCCCTGGAAGCCCAGACGAGAGCACGCTCAAACTTATTCGCTCCAGCGCCAAGCTTGAGTTCAGGCCTGTAATTCTTGCATCTCAAAATGCAACCGCTGCATCCGGAGAAGTTGGAACTCTTCCTGAGCCAACTGCGCCGAATGCAAAACCGACTGATGCCAGCGACAGTAACTGGGTTACTCCAGAAATCCAAGCGGCGTACAACGCACTAGATTGCACAACAGCATTTAGAGAAGCGGGTCAAGTTGACGACCCTGCAATTCCGCTGGTCACTTGCGATACAAATGGTTTTGAAAAGTACGTGCTTGGCCCGGTTGAAATTCAGGGTTCAAACATCGCTGATGCCAATGCAGGAACAGTGACAACTTCCACCGGTGCTGCAACAAACACCTGGGCAGTAAACCTTGACTTCGATTCAACCGGATCACAGCAGTTTGCTGCTGTAACCGGTCGTCTTTTCCCACAGGCGGAACCTAAGAATAGATTTGCCGTCACATTGGATGGTTATGTAATCACCGCTCCTACTACACAGGCGGTTATTTCAAACGGATCGGCGCAGATCACCGGAAGTTTCGACAGCGTTTCTTCTAAAGCCCTTGCTGATTCATTGAAGTACGGATCTCTACCAATTGGTTTTGAAGTTCAAAGTCAGGAAAATATCTCTGCAACTCTGGGCGCCGAACAGCTTCAAGCTGGACTACTTGCAGGTGCAATTGGGCTTATCCTGGTCATCATCTATTCAACTTTTCAGTATCGTGCTCTAGCGGTTGTAACAATTGGTTCGCTTATTGTTGCGTTCCTAATCATCTACCTCGTAATCACCGTTCTTTCGTGGCGTCAGGGTTACCGTCTTTCACTAGCCGGTGTA
>WLGC01000077.1 GCA_009703465.1 Actinomycetota bacterium
AGAAAACACAAGAACAAATTATGTCTCTAGTGAATTTGTAGTCAGATTCGATGCAGACAATTGTGAGGTTTCTGAACGATCTGGTTACGTGTGGACAGAACGTCAACCGGTTGAAAGATATTACACAGGTCAAATTCAAGATGGACTCTACTGGCAACCAGTCGAAATGACTGATGAGGATGGAATTCTCGGAGCAGATGCTCTTCGAGCCACCGCGAACCTATTTGTCGATTACTCATTATTTGGAGTGAACAAAAACAACGTAAGAATGTACGAACCAATTGAATGGGAAGTTCGAGAAGACAACTACGTCATTGGAGAATGGGGAACCAAGTATCCAGACTTTGATATGCCGGTTATCTGGGGAACAAGTGGAGAGGCAAACATGAAGGCCTCGCTAACTATATTTGGAGATGTTCCGGTTGGAAAGTATCGAGTTAAGCATGGTTTTACTCTAGATACCGACAACTACAACTCGGGTCCATGGTTCTGTTACATCGGATTCTGCCCATAGAAATTTGAAAAAACTATATCCGTTTGTAATCGCGGTCTCTCTGGTTCTTGGAGGGACCGCGATTCCAACGTTGGCGGCAGATAACACGCTAAAGGTAAGTAATCCGCCGGCAGAATTCATTATCGGAGAACCTGGAAAGCCAGACCCCGAGCTGACTGTCATCGTGATTGTGACCGGTCCGGTTCGCGCAAATATAAACCTTGAGTTCGTTGACTACGTTTTTGATGACCAGGGATACAAGACCAGGTTGCCGGCAAACACAACTCCGCACTCATTGGCCAAGGTGTTTCAGGTTGAACCATTCGATAACGCCTATAAGCCTTCTGCATCAGGTTCAGAATTTACTATCAAACTAAAACCTAAGCAAAAGAAAATAGATCAGATTTTTTACGGTGGCATCAAAGTCACGATGGACTCCGGCTCTAGTTCTAACGCTAATCAACGCGGAACCGGAAGCGCCAACTCATCGGGGGCAATCGCTTCTCAAGTAAATGTGACCCCTTATGGTTTTGTCGGTGATATCAAAAATGGCAAAATCACCGGCGCTCAGCTTGCAAGAGTCAATTTCACCTCAACCAATCGCACCAGCATTATCGACTCAATAATTCCAGACTTACCCGGGCTGGTGAATGCTGGTCCGATTGAAGCGAAGGTGGCTTACGAGAATAAGGGAGAACTTCCAGTTTTCACCTCGGCCAGCTGGGAATTTAGCTCCGAAGATAAGGTCTTGGCCTCAAAACGCAGCTCCAAAACAATCTTGCTTGGAGGAAGAAGTGCGACGAGATCTGTAATCACCCAATCAAAAATTGAAGGATCACAAGAAACCATCAATGTGCTGCCTGAATTTGGTCCTGTCACAATCAAGACAACTTTGCAGTCAGAACTGGGTGGGACGATGTTTGAACCAGTGGTTGTGGAGTCCTCAATTTTTGTCATTCAGTGGAAAGAGCCAACTTTCTTTGTCGCCTTGGCCATCACATTTGGTTGGTACTACCGTCGTCGACGAGTCGCCCCCAAGACCTCTAAACAGAGGCCCCCAAGTCTTTTGGTTTTAGCAATCAAGGCCATGAGAAAAGCAGTAATCAGGCGCTTGGCACTTAGAAAATCAAAAGAAGTCGCCTAACGTCTAAACTTGGGTAGTCAACAGTTCAAAGAAGAACCAGATCGGATACCCAGTGAGTAACTCAGAGATTTCACGCTCTTGGCTTTTAGTCAACGCAATGCGAGACGAGCTATTTGACCCAGCGGCTAAGAGCCGAGCCGATGAAATCATTCTGGATGTTGAAGATGCGGTTGATCCAAAGTTCAAGCCAGAGGCTCTGCAAAAAGTAATTGGCTGGCTCAGCAAAAATGGCAACAGCGCCTGGGTGCGCATCAATGACTACACCACAGATTTTTGGCGTCACGATCTAGATGGTCTTAAGGGAATCCCTGGCCTCAAAGGTGTGATGCTGGCTAAAACTGAAACCGCAAGCCAGATAACTGAAACCTACGCTGCCCTTGGCTCAACTCTGCCGGTAATTGCTTTGGTTGAATCAGCTCTCGGCATCGAAGATGCCCGTGAGATTGCCTCAGCAAAGGGAGCATTTCGTTTAGCTTTTGGAAGCGGTGACTACCGCCGCGACACCGGAACCAGTGCCGACGACCTTGCTATGGCCTACCCTCGTTCAAGACTTGTGGTGGCTAGCCGCATTGGAAATTTGCCTGGTCCAATTGATGGCCCGACCGTTGGCTCAAACCACAGCGTGCTCAAAGAAAAATCTGAATTGGCTGTAGCTCTTGGTATGACCGGCAAGCTTTGTCTTGATACCGATCAGCTAACGGTAATCAATGAAATCATTTGCCCAACGGTTGCCGATGTTACTTGGGCGCATGATTTCATTACCGATTTCGAAGCACGAGGCCGCGTTATTCGCGATGGTTCAGATCTTCCTCGTCTTGGCCGTGCTGAAAAGATTATGAAGCTAGCAAAGGCATTTAATATTGCCCCACGCTAAAGCAAAGCAGAGCTGGCTTTGGCAGTACATCGGCCTTGGCTTAATTTGGGGAGCGTCGTTTCTATTTATTGAAATGGGGCTAATTGCCTTTCCTCCAGCCGGCGTAACTTTTTGGCGATCGCTGCTGGGTGCTATCACACTGTGGGTGTTTATTAGAAGTCAAAACTTTGACATCACTTTAGATAACAAGTTCAAGCTCAAAGTTTTTTTCGTTGCAGTATTGATGAACGCCGTGCCGGGGACACTGTTTGCATTTGCTCAGCAGCACGTCAGCACTGTGATTGCCAGCATTATCAATGCGGCTACGCCGATTACAACTTTGATTGTTATGTTGATCGCTTTTAGGGAAGAGCGTCCAACAATTCGTCAGGTAACTGGAATTTTGATTGGGCTCGTAGGTGCGCTCTGGGCACTTGGTATTTCAAATGGCGACATTGGTGAAAATGATCCACTCGGTGTTGCTGCAATTGTTCTAGCTATTTTTTGCTACGGAGTAGCAATTCCTTATTCACATAAGTATCTTCTTGGCCAGGGCCATCGCTCTGAAGTAATTGCAACTTGGCAGGTGACTTTTGCAACCTTGACACTGCTTCCAGCGTATGTAATACCGGCTCTGTTTTTTGGCGATGTGTTTATTCGCTCGGCACTCACTTTTGAAATTATTGCTTCTATCGTCTTGATGGGAATAATCGGCAGCGGGCTTGCTTTTATTTGGAACCTGCAGGTTATTGAGCGAGCCGGTAGCGCAATTGCGAGTTCTGTTAGCTATCCAACTTTATTGGTTTCACTTTTTATTGGTTGGCTAGTTCTAGGCGAACCATTTAGCTGGAATCTTCCGGTGGGTGCCGTTCTTGTGGCAATAGGCTCTGCAGTTACCCAAGTAAAATCACGCGAGAAAATTCAGTAGCTGAGTTTTGTAGCACCTAGGTGCTGAGAAAATTCCAAACCAACTTTGGCAGTAATTTCGCCAACCTGATCTAACTGAGATCCAATTCTTGTTTTTGGTGCACTGACATTTATAACGCCGATAATTCGATTTGAGGAATCCCGAATAGGTGCTGAGGCACCAACCAATCCCCACTCAAACTCTTCATCAACTTTTGCGTAGCCAGCTTTTCGAATGTTCTGAAGTTCTTTCTTTAAATCTTCAAGGTCCTTGATTTTTCCAAGACGTCTATTTTGTTCGGCATCAGCTAGGGCCGCAGGGTCTGTTGCGATTGCACCAATTGTTGGTCGAATAATTCGAGTGTCTCTTGCGTGCTCTTGATACCACTCTTCAACCTCGGCATCGTTCCAGTCACTGAGTAGTGCTCTACCTGAAGAAGTACTAAGGGCTGCTACGCTGACTCCCTCCCAGCCAACTCCGCGAAATGCGTAAGTTGAAAGTTCACTCTTGAGGGTCAATACATTTCCTCCGCGAAGCACACAGAGGTGAGTGGTTTCATGTGTGAGATTCACTACCTTGCGAAGGTAGCGACTAGCCTCTTCAACCAACCTGGATTCCGCGGTTCTTGATGCCAGTGAGTAAAGCTGATAACCCAATCGGTATTTGCCTGAGGCGCGATCGCGATCCACAAAGCCGGCATCGGCCAGGGTAGCCAGGGTCCTAGAAATCTGACCCTTATCTCTGGCGGTTAGTTCAGCCACTCGATTTACGCCAAGACCCTGGTTCTTTAGGGCCTCTGGGGTGCCCAGCACCTCCAGCACGTCAAGGTCGCGGCTTAGCCCAGCGGCATTTCTGCGCTGTACCGGCTTAGTTTCTGCCATATGTTTCCCCTAGCGAACCTTGTGACCTAAAACGTGGTTATCTGATTGTTATGCACTTTGGTTGACATACTACCAACTCTCGTTGCGCTATGTACAACCAATTCCTAGTTTTGATATACG
>WLGC01000078.1 GCA_009703465.1 Actinomycetota bacterium
ACCTACGGCTATGCCAGCACCCAGAAAATTGCTTATTCCAGAGGTGGATTTAACATCGTGACCGGTGATGACGCAGCAGCAATGTTCGTTGAAGATGCAGGAATTCCAGATCCTGGGACGGCAAAGGCATACGCCTTTGATCTAGTTCTTGAGATGGGGTTTAGGGAAAACCAGTACTCCTGTCTTGTCAAGCTTTGGAATCGCGAATCAAATTGGCGTCACACTGCCAAAAACAAGTCATCCGGTGCCTATGGAATCCCTCAGTCACTTCCTGCCACAAAGATGGCTACAGAGGGCGCCGATTACCTAACCAATCCAGAAACTCAAATTCGCTGGGGCATGAAGTACATCAAGAGTAGATACGGTTCTCCATGCGGCGCCTTGGCTCACTCCGACCGCATTGGCTGGTACTAATGCCGCGCAATAATCGCCCAAAGCGATCAGAGCGAGGAAAGCGACAAACGGAGCCTGAGGAGATTGATTTCTCAGCGCTGAGAATGGGCATACGCCGCGAGGAAACAAGAAGAGGCGTTTCCTACACGACTCAAACCAGCATTGGAGCAAATGCCGATGACGATAAGGCTTGGGTCTGCCCGCACTGCCATTTGCAGATCACCAAGGGAATCAGCCACATAGTTGCCTGGGACACAGTGCGTGGTGTTGAAACACGCCGCCATTTCCACACCGCTTGCTGGAAGTCTTTTCAAGGTCCACTGCTATGAGCGAACTAATTCCAATTCGCTCCGGATTAGAGCTTCCAGCGATTAGAGAAGAAATAAGTTTTATTACTGAGGATGGTCTTACACTCCTTGGCGAGCTTGCACTTCCACTAAATCACTCGCCAGTTGCAACTTTGCTTACTTTGCACCCTTTGCCAACCCACGGCGGATTTATGGATTCGCACATCCTCCGCAAGGCTGCCAACCGGCTACCCGAACTTGCAAACCTAGCGGTGCTTAGATTTAACACTCGGGGCACGGAATCACCTCGCGGAAAAAGTGATGGAAGTTTCGGTGAGGGAGTAACCGAAAGACTTGATCTTGAGGCAGCACTTGAATTTGCTAAGTCCAGAAATTTACCAAACATATGGCTAGTGGGCTGGTCTTTTGGCACTGAGTTGGCTTTAATGTACGGCCACGATAAAGAAATCCAGGGAGCAATACTGCTATCGCCACCGCTTCATCGAGCCACTGAAAACCATTTAGATAACTGGGTCGATAACTCAAGAAGTATCGCCGCGTTAGTTCCAGAACTTGACGACTACCTAAAACCTGTTGAAGCGACCGAGAGATTTTCAAGAATCAAGCACCTGGAGCTTATTGCTGTGGATGGAGCAAAGCATCTCTGGGTTGGCGAGCAGGCTACCTATCGGGTGCTGAATGAAATCGTCAGATTAGTAAACCCGGCGGCTTACCCGTTACCTGAGTTTTATCAGACCAGCTAAGGGTCTTATCGCTCGTTTTGGTAAGGCAAAAGCACTTGTCGCAGCACCAGGATGATTGAAGCCGCAACTGGAATAGCAACTAGGGCACCAAGCACACCGAGCAAGGCACCACCGGCAAGAGCGGCTACAACAACCACCGCACCTGGAACCTTGACCGCACGGCTCATTATTCTTGGTGAAATTACATACGCCTCAATTTGCATGTAGACCAAATAGCTGACCGCAACAATTAGTGCTGTGGTTGGTGAGACGCTGAGGGCAACCAAGGTGGCGATAGTGGCCGCAGTAATAGTTCCAACTAGCGGAATCAGTCCAAGCACGAAAGCAATTGCTGCGATCACCAAAGCAAATGGGACCGAAGTAATGCTTAGCAAAGCAAAGACAAAAACGGATTGCAGCGCACCGATACTCACTTGACTCATCACGTAGCGACCAACTGAGTTTGCGACCTGCTCACCAATGTCACTGAACTTTTCTCGTTTTGAGGCGGCAACTAGGTTGTAGATCCAGTTCTTGAAGGAGGCCAGTGAAGCCATGAAGTAAAGACTGAGAACCAAAATAATCAGCGCACCAAAGAAACCGCTGAATATCGAAATTCCAACCTGCACGACTCCGCCGAGCATTACCGGCCAGTTGCTGCTGTTACCAAGATATGCTCCAGCATTGGTAAGGGCTTCGGTGATGGCTCCGCCAAATTGATTATCTAACTGGATAACAATCGGAAGCTTTGTAACCCCGGTTAGGACATCAGGAGCGCTTTTTACAAAATTTGCGGTTTGACTTGCCAGAGTTGGCAGTACAGCAGCGATCAAAAAACCAATGATCGCCAAAAGGCCGAGAATCACGATGAGAATTGAAAATCTGCGTTGAATGCCAAGCGAGGTTAGTTTTGCCACGATTGGCTCAAGTCCAAGGGCTATAAAAATGGCCGCGGCCACATAGGTGATTACGCTAGCCAAGGTTGTAATGGCACCACCAATGAGCAGCGCGGTTAGTACCCCTAAACCACCCAGAAAGCCGAGTTGGAAGGCGTTTGCGATTTTCATATTCCCCTGCATAAAAGCAAATCTATCGGGTTAGTTCAAGAAATCTTGGCTTTGCAAGATAAATCACTCGCCCTTGAGAACATTTCTAAGATTGCGCAGGTAGACCTCAACTGATTCACGCTCTGATTGAAGTTTCTCAAGTTTTGATTTTTCTGCCGCGTACTTTTTCTCGATTTCACTCTGTGTCTTGGAAAGAATCTCTCTGGACTCAGCCTCGGCGGCGGCGATGATTGCGTCGGCTTTTTTGCGGGCGATTTCAGTGGTCTGCTGGTTAATCGAGATTGCCGCCGCCTCTAGAGTTTCAGCTTCGAGACGAGCTGCCCCAGATCGGGTTAGGGCATTGGCAAGTTGGCTGTTGGCATCGTCTAGATATTTTTGGGTGGCAGCCACAGCCTCTTGATGCTTACGAAGGTACTCTGACTCTGCTTCTTGACGACGCGCGGTCAACTCAAGTTCTAAATCAATTCGGGCCTGCTTGGTGACCAGTGCGTTGGCCGCATCAGCATCTAGACCGCGAGTACTTTCTCTAAAAGCAATCAGTTTTTGCTCAGCTAGGTCTCGATCCACAGCTGCCTTTTTGGCTTCAATTTCACGATTTGCCGTTGCTCTCATTCGGGCAACCTCAGTGGAGATTGCACCTCTAATTGCGCCGGCATCGCGAAGAGATTCTTCACTTAGCGAAGCGGCATCTGACCTAGCTTTGGATAGCAAATCTTCATAGTCACCCCTGGCTGCTGCCAAGATTCGGTCTGCTCTGCGCTGAGCTTCCGCGACGAGTGAATCGTAATAACCTTTTGCCTCACCTCTGAGATTCTCAATCTCATCAGCAAGGGTTTTTCTAGATCGCTCAACATCTCGCTGGGCGTCTTGAGTGAGTTTGATTGCCTGATCCTCGGCGGTGCTCAAAATTAGAGCAGCTTTGGCTCCAACACCCGAGTAAGTTGGGTCGGCCGCCTCGGCCATTGCCGCTTTGGCGGCTTCAAGTTGGGACTGGACCTCTTTGAGTTCACTAGCGAGCTGGGCATTTTGGCCTGAAACCTGCATCAGTTCCTTGCGCAGCTCCAAAATCGAGCGATCGACCGCATCACGCTCGTAGCCACGCATGACTACGGGGAATAGGGTCTCTTCGCCTGACAAGATTGGGCTCCTAGGCACTTGGGTAGAATAGGGAGGGCGCTTTGCCCCTGCCAAGTTTACCTGATTGGATTTCTGTTGCGCTTTCTCATTGCGGCTGGGCTGCTGGTTCTTTCGCTGCTAGCCCTGCTATTTGGCATCGCTGAGCGCACCGTCTGGGCTCCGCCGGCAAACTACACCAAGGTGCTCGAGCTTGATGGCAAGCAACCTCTAGTTATTGTGCCAAACGAGGTTTTACGGATGTACCCGGGCATACCAACAATTTCAGCTCAAGGAGCGAAGGGTTCCTTTATTTCAACCGGTCGCGAGTCTGATGTTAGGGCTTGGATTGGAGCTGCCGGACACCAAAGCCTAGAAATCGACGAGACTGGAACACAGTTGGTTGCGCTAAGCACTGATGGCATCGCAAACCTTGATAAAACCGCTGGTTCAGATCTTTGGCGAGCGGAGTCTTCAACCGAGGATAAAACCTCAACCTCACTGAGGGTTATCCCAAGCAAAGATGCTGCTGCACTAATTGCCAGCGATGGCATTCATGCCTCACCAACCAATCTCACAATTGTTTGGCCGATTAAGCATGATCTAATCTGGTCCAACATAGCGCTATGGGTAGGTGGGTCACTACTGCTAGCTGCCTTGATTATGAATGTGCTGGCTTATCAGCATATGAGGATATCGCGCGGTCCAAGGCGCCGAACTCCTTCGGCACCAAAACCGCCGAAATACAGAGTCAAGAAAAGTA
>WLGC01000079.1 GCA_009703465.1 Actinomycetota bacterium
TCGATAACTTCATGAAGCAGCAGGGTTGGGTTGATATCGGAAGAGTGACGCACCCAGATACTCCTGGGCCCTACACCTGGTGGTCATATCGAGGTCAGGCATTTGATACCGATGCCGGCTGGCGGATTGACTACCACCTGGCCACACCAAAGCTTGCTGCTAAAGCCAGCAACTACAAGGTGCATCGCGCTGCAAGTTACGACACTCGTTGGACTGACCACTCTCCGGTGGTAGTTGACTACCAGATCTAAATCAATGCACACCTCTAAACTTGAGGCATGACTAAGCCAAACCTGTTCAGCGGAATGCAACCCTCCGCCGGTTCCCTGCACCTTGGAAACTATCTGGGAGCGCTGGTCAACTGGACCAAAATGCAAGATGACTACAACGCCTTTTACTGCGTGGTTGATCTGCATGCAATTACCGTTGCCCAAGATCCAGCAGAACTTAGAAAAAACACTCGGGTAACTGCAGCGCAATACCTTGCCGCTGGAATCGATCACAATAAATCAGCACTTTTTGTTCAATCACATGTTCCGGCCCACGCGCAATTGGCCTGGGTGCTAATGACAATTACTGGTTTCGGTGAAGCTGGGCGGATGACCCAGTTCAAGGACAAATCTCAAAAGGCTGGTTCTGATTCAACCTCAGTTGGGTTATTTACCTATCCAATTCTTCAAGCTGCAGATATCTTGCTCTACCAGCCAAAAGCTGTACCGGTTGGCGAAGATCAGCGTCAACACATTGAGCTAACTAGAGATTTAGCCGCCAGATTTAATTCAAGATTCGGTGAGACTTTTGAGATTCCAGAAGTTGTCATTCTCAAAGAAACCGCCAAGATCTATGACCTACAAAACCCAGAGGCAAAGATGTCAAAGTCAGGCGATCCAAAAGGTTTGGTCAACATCATGGATGACTCAGATTCAATCATGAAGAAAATAAAAAGTGCTGTCACCGATACCGACGGGGTAATCAAGTTTGACCGTGAAGCAAAGCCTGGGGTATCAAACCTGCTTGGAATCCACAGCGCTATCTCTGGAGAATCGATTGATGCACTGGTTTCTCACTTTGATGGCAAAGGCTATGGAGATCTAAAGACTGAGGTTGGCGAGGTTGTGCTTAGTGTTATTGAGCCAATTCGCACCAGGGCCAATGAATTACTGGCCGATCCTGCGGAGCTTGACCGGCTACTGATCAAGGGAGCCAATAAAGCCCAAGAGTTAGCCGAAGTTACCCTGGCAACTGTCTATGAGCGGGTTGGCTTCATCGCTCCTGCGCGTTAGGCTTAAGTAGCAATAAATAGTTCTTCGGGGTCAGTGAAAATCTGAGCCGGCGGTTACAGCCCGCGACCCGTCCAAGTGCAAACTTGGCCGGTTGAATCTGTGAAATTCAGATGCCGACGGTTAAAGTCCGGATGGGAGAAGAACAGGCCTTTAGTTGCGCACGTTTGCGTGCGCGCAAAGGTCATCTTTTCCCGCGCCCCTTTGAACACTTAGTTCGAGTGAAGGCAAGCGGATGAGCAAAGTAGAGGCAACGGCATACCAAGCCGCGATGCTTCGCGCGCTTGAGCTAGCTAATCAATCACCGCGCTTCGGACAAAACCCGCAGGTTGGTGCGGTGCTAATTAATGATCAGGGTGAGATTCTTGCCGAGGGTTTACACCGCGGCGCCGGAACAGCACACGCTGAAATTGATGCGCTCAATAATCTAGCCGCCAAGAATTTATCAGCCCAAGGTCTAACCGCGGTTGTCACCTTGGAGCCTTGCAATCACACTGGAATTACTGGTCCCTGTGCAAAAGCGCTTGTTGAGGCTGGCATCAAGAAAGTTATCTTTGGCACTGCAGATCCAGGTGAGGCCGAAGGTGGTGGCCGGCTAACTTTGGAGCAGGCTGGAGTTGAAGTACTCGATGGTCTCTATGAAAAGGAATGCCGGGTAATTATTGCCCCTTGGTTTGTGAACAAGTTTGAAAAGCGTCCCTATGTGATTATCAAGTGGGCGGCAAGTTTAGATGGTAGAACTGCAGCTGCTGATACCTCTAGTAAATGGATTACTGGAGCAGAATCAAGACACGATGTTCACGCCAGACGCTCTCAATCACAGGCGATTCTTGTTGGCACAAACACTGTTGAAGTTGACGACCCAGAACTAACAGCTAGAAAACCAGATGGTGAGCTGTACCCAGATCAACCGCTTCGAGTAATTATTGGCCAAAGAAAAATTTCTAAAGATAAAAGAATCTTTGACGAGGCTGCCGAAACAATTCAGCTGGAAACACATGATCTTGCTGAGGCTATGACCACTCTTTTTGAAAGAGGCGTAAATCAGGTTTTTGTGGAGGGTGGATCAAAAATTGAATCAGAGTTGGTTAAGGCAGGCTTTGCCGATGAATTCCTGATTTACCTAGCCCCAAAACTTCTCGGTGGTCCAGCTGTTGCTATTGGGGATATCGGTGTTGGCAGCATCGACAGGGCTTTAGATCTAGAAATAATCGAAACGCTAAAACTTGGCAACGACATACTTGTTCGTGCCGTAAAAAAGGAGAGCTAATGTTCACTGGAATCGTAGAAGAGTTAGGCCGGGTTAAGGCAATTGAAACTCTGCCGGATGCGCTTCGGATAACTATTGAGGGGCCCAAGGTTGTCTCTGATGTTAACCGTGGTGAGTCAATCTCGGTGAGTGGAGCCTGCCTAACTGCGGTTGAGCACGATGCCACCAGCTTCACCGCTGATGTGATGCAGGAAACAATTAGGCTCACCAGCCTAGATGGCATCAAGGTTGGCGATCCGGTAAATCTTGAACGAGCTATGACTGCGGCTACTCGTTTTGGCGGTCACGTAGTTCTAGGTCACGTTGATGGGCTTGGCCAAGTTGTCTCAAGAACTCCGAGTGAAAACTGGGAATGGGTAAGAATTTCAATTCCGAAAGATCTAATGAAGTATGTGGTGCTGAAAGGCTCAATCACGCTAGATGGTATTTCGCTAACTGTGAATGAGGTTGGCGATGACTGGGTGGGCCTAAGCCTGATTCCAGAAACTCTGGCGGTGACCACACTTGGCTTCAAGCAGCCAGGAGACAAAGTAAATGTTGAGGTCGATATCATGGCTAAGCACATTGAGCGACTAATAGAGATGAGAAACAATTAATGCCAATTTCAACTATTGAAGAGGCTCTAGCTGCTCTTCGCGACGGTAAGCCAGTCTTAGTCGCTGACGATGAAAATCGTGAGAACGAGGTTGATGCAGTAATGGCTGCGCAATTTGCTACCGATAAGTGGGTGGCTTGGATGATCAACTACACGTCCGGTTACCTCTGCGCACCAATGACTGAGCAGCGCGCAAATCACCTTGATCTGAACCTGATGGCAACTACCAACCAGGATCCGTTTAAGACTCAGTACACAATTACTGTTGATGCTGCAGTTGGAGTTGGAACTGGAATTTCTGCAGCCGATAGGGCAACCACTCTTCGTGCGCTAGCTCACGGTGAAAGCACCAAAGAGTCACTAATTAGACCAGGTCACATCATTCCGCTGCGCGCTCACCAAAATGGCGTGCTGGACAGACGCGGCCACACCGAGGCAACCGTTGATTTGCTAAAGCTTGCCGGCCTAGCTCCGGTCGGAGTAATTGGCGAAATGGCCAATAAAGACGGCACTATGACAAGGCTTGAAGACGCTTTTGCCATTGGCGAAAAGTATGATCTTCCAGTAATCACCATTGATCAAATTGTGAACTCAAGACTGGATTCCATTGAATTTTCGGCTGAAACAGTAAATGACAGAATTCGCTTTGAGGCAGAGGCTAAATTGCCAACCACCCACGGTGATTTCAAAGTTCGCGGTTACTACGACGTTAGAACTACCGCCGATCACGTGGCGATAATCGCTGGTAATCCAACTGGAGAAGACGTGTTGATTCGCATGCACTCAGAGTGCATCACTGGAGAGGCCTTTGGCTCATTGAAGTGTGAGTGTGGACCGCAGCTTGATTTTGCCCTAGATAAAATCGCCAACGATCCAAAAGGTGGAATTGTGATTTATCTTCGTGGCCAAGAAGGTCGAGGAATTGGCCTACTAAACAAACTCAAGGCCTACGCTTTGCAGGACCAGGGCTTTGACACTGTTGATGCAAACCTGGCTCTTGGTTTACCAAGTGAAGCTCGTGAATACGGCGCAGCTGTTTCTATTCTTCGAGACCTTGGCGTTGAGAGCGTAAGGCTAATGACCAACAACCCAGCAAAAAGTGAGTTCCTGAATGAAGCTGGAATAAAGGTGAACTCCTTTGTTCCTGTGATTGTTGGAGCA
>WLGC01000008.1 GCA_009703465.1 Actinomycetota bacterium
CCGCAATTTGAATGCGTGCTGCTTTTGAAATTCTGGTGTCTTTTCCGTTAAACCTGATGCCACCGTAAATCAGGTGAATTGCTGCACCAATCAACCCAGAAAGCAAAACTGCTGCCGATAGATATCCAACCGCAGCGGTTAGAAATGGTAAATCAAAAAGATAGAAGGATACATCCAAACCAAACTGTGGATCCTTAGTTCCGGTTTCGGTGCGATTTAGCCAAAGCAATAAAGTTTGCCATTGCGCACTGGCGGCAAAACCACCAAGTAAACCAAGAGCTGCTGGCAAACCAATCATGATTAATTTGCGCAGTTGCTCAAGTAGAACTCGATAGGGAGCAAAGACATCTCTTTCGTCTGGGAACTTGAGATAAACCGGACGAGTTTTAAATGAAATGTAGAAACCTAGCCAAGTAAAAAGCCCCATGACAATTGCGGCCACTGCAAAGGTGGCAGTTTGGGCAATTATCTGAGTAGTAAATACAGTTGCAAAACCCAACTGACTAAACCAGAGGAAATCGGTGTAGACACCGAGAGAGCCCAGCAAAGCTGAACCGATTACAACAATAATCACGGTGGCAATTGCTGCCGGCGATAGGTTGCCTCTCGGAGCGATCCGGTTTGTTGCGTTTGTCATCTTTTCTCCTGTTGCTTAGTTAGTCGTGCAAGTTGGAAGCTGGCTTAAATCTTGCCCTTTTCCTATTTTTTCTACTGCGGTTAGTGCTTCATCAAAAGTCTTTACTCGGAACACTTCGAGGCCTTCTGGGATATTCCCAATAACCTCTGAACAATTATCCGCTGGCGCAAGGAAGTACTTTGCCCCTGCTTGGCTGGCACCATGAAGCTTCTGTCGTATGCCACCGATTGGCCCAACCTCCCCGGCCTCGCTAATTGTCCCGGTACCGGCTACATGGCTGTTGCCAAGCAGAGATCCAGGGGTAAGTTCGTCATAAATTCCAAGTGCAAAAATCATTCCACCAGATGGGCCGCCCACATCCCCCAGTTGAAGCTTGATATTCACAGGAAACTCATAGCGGTAGCCGACCAAAATACCGACCCGATACGCACCGGTTTCATCTTTTACCGGGGTTAGCTCAAAGCTCTTCTCTTGAGAATTTCTAGAGACCACTAGAGTCAACGGCTTAGATCCGTCATAGAGATTCACTTTTTCGCGAAGTTGTTCAATGGTTGAAACTTTTTCACCGTTGACGCTTCTTATAAAGTCAGAGGCAATTATTTTTCCGCTGGATGGTGAGGCCTTAGTAACTTCACTTACATAAAGCTCAACCGGCACTTCGTAGCCAAGCTTGGTCAGCGCTACGGCAATAGCAGTTTGCTGAGACTGCTCCATCATTGCGGTGCTTTCCGCTGAAGATTCCTCAGTGGTTTGATTTGGTGGAAAAATCGCATCAATTGGCTCTACGCTTCTGGATGGATCCATCCAGGCTGAAAAAATCTGTAGCCAGTTTGGAGTACGGTCGCGATTTCCCAGTACCTGGACGGTTAGTAGGTCAAGGTTTCCATTAGTTGGAAAAGTTTTTGCACCGGTGATTGAAATTACCGGTTTACCTTCGGATTCTCCAAGAACGTCATAAGCCGGTCCCGGTTGTTCAATTACGTAGGGGGTCGGGAAAACTAGCACTCCCAGTAAGGCTAAAGCCGATAAAACAAGAAAACCAAAACCTAAGGACTTACGAGGCCGGCTCCGGCCGGGCTCATCAAAATCTGCTTGGTACGCCAACGCTGTCCTCTATCGATTTTTTGGAATGACTTAAGCCTAAGCGTGATTATGGTTAGTAGTGAAGGACACGTATGAATGACAATGCAAATAATGGTGGGCCCGGCGGACTAAACCCCGAGGACTTTGAGGCCTTCATGCGCCAATTCCTCTCTGGTAATTCAGGAATTGACAATGAACAATTGGCCAAGGCAGCTGGTCTACCCAGCGACCCAGCAGCACTGGCAGCCATGATGGAGCAACTGAAATCTGCGATGAGTTCGCTATCAGCGCAGGGCTCAAATCCCGGCGTCAACTGGGAGATGGCCACCGCTCAGGCTCGTGGCATTGCCAAAACCGGAGCCTTAGCAATTTCAGATGGTTCTAGGAAATCTATTCAAGAGGCTGTATCAATCGGTTCACTATGGCTAAATGAGGCAACCAGCATTCCGGAGGTCACTGGGGAGCCAAAACTTTTATCTCGGGAGCTATGGGTTGCTGACGCGATGCCACTTTTTCAAGCTTTGAGTGAACCGGTGGCAAATCGAATGAGCGAAGCGCTCAGTGAAAATCTTTCCATGAATGCCCCAGAGGAACTGCAAGAAATTCTAGGTTCTGCAAGCGGAGTGATGAAGTCTGCCGGCGGCGCACTCTTTGCCATGCAATTGGGTCAGGCACTCGGAAAACTTTCCCAAGAGGTTCTTACCGGTGGAGATATTGGGCTACCGATTTTTAAAGATTCACGCGCAGCATTTGTGACACAGAATTTAGAAGCTTTCATTACTGGTTTAGAAATTGAAAAAGATCAAGCGTATATATATCTAGTTACACGAGAGCTAGCACATGTAAGACTTTTCCGTCACAGCAAGTGGCTCAGGGAAGCAATCGTTTCGCAGATTTCAAAATATGCCGCAGAGATTTCAATTGATAACACAAGAATTATTGAGCTAGCAGAAGAGTTTGATCCGCAGAACCCAGATGAACTTCGTGAGGCCCTGCAATCTGGTGCATTTATTGCTGAACGAACCAGTGATCAAAATGATGCACTGGCAAGTATTGAAACACTGCTGGCGCTAATTGAAGGCTGGGTTGATGTTGCAACAGAAACAGCAACTAGAAGAATGCCAAAAGCTGCCGCCGTTGCTGAAGCAATTCGTAGACGCCGAGCAACCGGAGGACCAGCCGAACTTACCTTTGGCACATTAGTTGGGCTAGAGCTTCGACCAAGAAGACTGCGTGAGGCGTCGGCTATGTGGCGAGCCATCGGAGAAGCAGTGGGAAATGAAAAGCGCGACTCGCTCTGGGATCATCCAGACCTATTGCCAAATTCAAAAGACATCGAGAATCCAGCTGGCGTGATTAGCAAACTCAGAGAAGGTGGCGACACCCCCGATGCTTTTGATCAGGCACTTAGAGATTTGCTAGATAAGTAGTTTAAGCTCTGGGGATAACTCCAGCGATAAAAGCCTGCTGATCAGCAGAATCTTGCAATGGTCATGAGAATCAATCCAAATCAACAGCCACTCTGGCGAACTCCTTTTCAAATGCAGTTAGGTACGGGGTCTAACTCTGTTGTTCTAAAGGAACTTTCCACCGCCCAAGAAAGATTGATTGCTGCCCTCTACAACGGAATCGCTGACCGACAACTACCGCTAATTAGCACGCAGCTTGGGCTGAGCAGTGAGCAAACCACTGAGGTAATTAGCGCAGTTGGTGATCTACTGCTGATTGAAAACCCAGGCCAGCAAAAAGACAGGAAGCTAGATGATTCATTTGTCTCATCGGCGTTTGCAGAAATAATCAGAGCCAGCCTTTTGCACTCCACCGATGGTGAGTCGGTCCTGCTTAGTCGAGGTGATCGCACAGTGCATATAGAAGAACTTAGCCAGGCCGGATTATCTGTTGCACTGGGTTTAGCTGCTGCTGGCATTGGCAATCTAATTAGCCATGATGAAAATCAAGTTGAGAAAAAAGACTTAGGCCCAACAGGTTTCCCTTCCCAGCTGCTTGGGCGACCAAGATTAGATGCTCTGCGCTCTCTTTTAGCCGCTTCACCAAATCAAGCATTGGTTTCCACGGGCAAGAAACTTTCTGATGCAAAACTGCAAAAAATAGACTGCGCGGTTTTAATCTCTCATCAGGTAACCGAGCCGAAGAGATATTCCTGTTGGGTTAATCGCGATATTCCTCACGTTCTAATTACTTTTGAAACCGATAAAGTCTCAGTGAGCCCAATGATTATTCCAGGCCAAACAGCATGTCTTTTCTGTCTTGAAAAAATGCGAACCGATAATGATGAAAAATGGCCGGTGATTGCAACTCAGCTAATTTCAAGCAGCAAGAGATTTGATGACTCAGCAAGTTCCTACTTTGCCGCTGGCGTAGTTATTCAAAAAATACTGGCAAGGCTAGATCGCGTCTCTGGTTTTGAATTAGCTCAGGAAAACCTGATTGGATTTAACTTTGAGTTGAAATCAGGACTGGTCACACAACTGACTTGGCCTAAGCATGCCGACTGTGGATGTCAGGCTGCTGGTTGAAAATCTCACCGGAGGTTAAACTCGCGGCGACAGTTGAGCTAGGAAACGAGATGGCTCGCGATCTCTAGTTGAGTTTGCATCTGCCCTGGCCCAAGAGAGAGTAAGTTCTCGCCCAGCGCGAGTAAGGGCTACGTAGAGCAGGCGCTGTTCCTCGCGAATTTCGGTATCGGTGTTGGCGTAGGTAATAGGTAAATAGCCTTCGGTGAGGCCAACTACAAAAACCACATCCCACTCAAGCCCCTTAGCCGCGTGCATGGTTGAGAGAGTTACTGCAGCTTTGATTGGTTCATGCTGAGATCGCTGACGCTCATCAAGTTCCTTGGCAAAATCTGCCATGGTGGCTCCCGGTGCAAGTTCATCGGTGATGGCAAGCAGTGAGTTTAGCGATTCCCATTTTTCCCTGGCCGAACCCTTTTCGGTTGGTTGCTGAGTTTGCCAGCCTAGCGATCGGCAAATATCAGAGACAGCTTGGTAGAGCGGTTTATCGGTGGGTGCAATGGCTTCGGCTCGCACAGCCCGGATTGCAGTTTGAATTTCTGGACGACTAAAGAATCTCTCACCGCCGCGAACCTGGTAGTCGATTCCAGCTTGGGTTAGAGCATTTTCAATTGATTCAGACTGACCATTGACTCGATACAAAACTGCTATCTCACTTGGCTTTGTTCCTTGATCCAACTTTGTCTTGATGTTGTTGGCTAATGCTTCACACTCATCGGAAACCGTTGCAAAGGAAAGCATTCTTGGGGCTAGCCCCACCTCGCCCTCTGAGCGCAGCGGTTCCACAATTGTGTTATCTGCGGTAAGTCGATTTGCGAAATTAACTATCTGCTGGGTTGATCGATAGTTTCTTCTCAGTTGAACTACATTTGCATCTGGAAATCTTGAGCCAAAGCCTTGCAAAAATTCACTGGTTGCGCCGGTGAATGAGTAAATGGTCTGGTTAGGGTCTCCAACCACACAAAGATCTGAGTGGTTTCCAAGCCAGGCATCAAGTAGCTCATGTTGCAGTGGTGAGATGTCCTGGTACTCATCCACAGTAAAAAACCGATACTGCTGGTGCACGTGCGCCAAGGCCCGAGGCTCTGAGCGAAGCATGCCGAGGGTAAGGACTAAAACATCCTCCCAGTCAACTTTTTGCGCTTTGATTTTTGCTTCCTCATAAGCGTTTTGTAATTCCAGATTCTTTGCCGGACTCAGGCCAGCAACCTTAGGTCTTGATTTAACGATTTCTGCATACTGATCCATGCTCAGCATTGAATACTTACGCCATTCAATTTCGCCGGCAAAATCTCTGAGCGCGCCAGCATCTAATCGAATTTTTACTGAATCCGCTACCTGTGAAATCAAACGTGCTTTTGACTGCAGGACAGATGGCGCTGGAACACCAGCGAATTGCGGCCAGAAGAATTCAAGTTGCGCCAAAGCAGCTGAGTGAAATGTCTTTACGGAAACAGCACCAACATCAAGTTGACGAAGCCTAGAACGCAATTCACCGGCAGCACGATTCGTGTAGGTAAGAGCTAAAACACGATTTGCTGCAAAAACACCTTTGGCTATCCCATAAGCAATGCGCCTAGTCACCGTTCTAGTTTTTCCAGTTCCAGCACCTGCAAGTATGCATGTCGGCCCGACCAGCGACTGTGCTGCCTGACGCTGCTCCGGGTCTAAGTTCTCTAAGAGTTGCTCGGCTTCCATTTAGCTCAGTTCGGTGGCGGAAATGATTTCACTTCCGTACCATTCCTCAATCAGTGCCCTAGCAATAGAAAGTCTTCCTGGTAAAAGCAACTCTGCAGCCTCGGTGCGTATTTCATCTCTGTTGAACCAACGTAGTTTTGAAATTTCATCGCCATCTGGAATTGGAATGCCATCTGATTCCGGTGAGAGTTTTGCGGTAAAGCCAACCATGAGTGAATACGGAAATGGCCAGGCCTGACTTCCCCGATAGACAGGCTCAATCACTTTCAAACCTGATTCCTCAAACATTTCCCGCACCACGGCAGCACTTAGTGATTCACCTGGTTCAACAAACCCAGCCAGGATGGACCAACGATTTGACTCCCAGATAGTTTGCGATCCCAAAAGAATTCGATCCTGAGAATCAATAATGCTGACAATTATTGCTGGGTCGGTTCTTGGATAAACCTCAGTGTCATCTTTAATGCACTTGCGAACCCAACCGGCTTGAGTGATTGAAGTCATGGAACCGCATTTTGGGCAAAACTGATGAGTGGCGTGCCAATTAGAAAGCGCTAGAGCCTGGGCATACAAACCGATACCTAAATCGCTGAGTCCCGCTCCCGTTCTTCTTAATTGGTGCCAGTTTTCAGGATTAGGTTCTATCTGGTCAGCAATTTCTTGACTGAGTACCGCCAGAATTACTGCGCTACCCGCATCAAGTTCAAAATCACCGATAGCTTTTCCAAGGTACGCAATATAGGCATCATCTGGCACGTGCTCAGGTTCAAGCAGTCGTAGTTCCGGCTTAGCATCCGAAGCGCTTCCGCTAAGTAGCACCTTGCCATCGAAAATCGGCAAGATTCGAGTCTGCTGATTGGAATTCAATTCTTGAAAAAGATTTTCATTCAAACGAGATAGATAGTCACGATCCAAGGCAGAGCGAGCCATCGGCAGATAAATTGGCTCGTACATAAAATCTCTCTCGTCGCGTGGCGATGCATGGGGAATACCTAGTTTTTGTCTAACCTAAAGGTCATGGCAAAGTCTCCTTTGATTTTAGCCGCGCTAGCTAAAGCCGCGGTTCCACACCTTAACTTTCACGAGGTGAAGAGCCTTTCAACCAGCACCAGCGGCGCTTTTGATACCGCACTTCTTACTGCCACTTCTGGTGAGCACTACTTGATTCGAATTGCAAATAATCAAACCGCTGGAATTGAGCAAGAGGTAGAGCTTCAGGCTCTAAGAGCGCTTAGCCCAGTGGTCAGAGAAAAACTGCCATTCAAGATCACCAACCTTCTTGGTCAGATAAAGGACGAAAACGGAAACAACGCTCTGGTTTTTGAGTTCGTCTACGGAAATCCAACTGACCTCTCGCAACTTGGTGCTGACTCACCACTTGCCCAAAGTATTGCCTGGGCAATTTCAGCAATCCACAGTCTTGACTCAGCGATTGTGGATGATGCTCATCTTGCGTCTTTTGAAACAGATCAGATTCTGCAAACTCGAGTTGCCGAGCTGGATAGATTTGCCGCAACCGGAAAAGTTCCAGCTGTGCTTCTAAGTCGCTGGGAGCAGGCGCTCGAAGACTTGAGCCTATTCAAGTTTCGGCCGGTGGTTACTCACGGTGCACTAAATGGCGAGACAGTACTGTCCCTAGATAATTCAGTCTCCGGAGTTTTGTCATGGGGAAGTTTGAAGGTCTCAGACCCTGCTGAGGATTTTTCTTGGATAGCTGGAACTGGAAACCACGCACTCACCGAATACATCATCAATCTTTATCTAAAATTCCACCCCCAAGCAGGTGACGGTCTTAGGGTTCGTGCAACTCTCTACAGTGAACTAGAAATAGCTCGCTGGCTAATGCATGGTCTAGCCAAGAAAGATGAGGAGATTATTGCCGACGCTGTCAGCATGCTGCTGGTCTTGGCTGAAGATGTTTCATCTGGTGCGGTAGGCCGATTAACTGTTTCTCAAAAACTTGCTGACCCATTCTTGATCGATGAAAACTTCGTGGCACCTGGTTTTGGCGATACCAAGAAATCAGATTCCGATCTGTTCTAGCTAGCTAAAACCTGCGACCAGAGAGTCATTAATTCATTCTCATCAGCAATAGCCTCAGGGACCAGCTCTAAGTCCTCGGCTACAAAATAAAAGCAAACTTCTACCTTCTCAATTGGCATGCCAGTGAACTGCGAGTAGGCGAGGCGATAAAGCGCTAGCTGAAGTGACCTTAGTTTTTCATCTGCTTTATCTTTTGGAGCTTTGCCTGTTTTCCAGTCAACAATAAGAACGCCGCTATCAGTTTCAAAAACAGCATCTAATTTGCATATAAAAGTGTTCTGCCCGATGGTGAATTGAATTTCTCTCTCAATATCAAGCGGTGTCATTTTGGCAAATCTCGACTTGCTAAAGTTTTGCTGCAATTGCTCGATGTTCTCAAAGGCTAATGATTCAAGGGTCTCTAAGCCGGAATCTTCATAGCTTTGCTCCCCGAAGAATTGACCAAAGCCAAACTGACCCTCAACCCAACTGTGGAAAAGTGTTCCGGAACGAGTTTGCTTGTATGGAGCCTGTGGCATTGGACGGCGAAGTCGCTGCGAGGTAGCGTCAAAGTCAGCAATAAAGTCCTTGAAGCTAGAGGCTGGAATTCTAACTGGCAGGTTGATGTCTTCAAGTTGCTGGAAGCTCTCTTGGCGCTCTATCAACAGGAGGTCGATGTCCTGCTGAATCTTGTCGCCTTCATGCACTGCCTGAATTTCCTCTAAGCGAAGAGTTGAGTCTTGTTCAATCAGTCCGTTAGATACCTGTTTTGCCGCTCGCTCAAGATTGATTCTGTGACGCTCCCCCAGCGGATCAAGTGGCCACTGCTCAACTGCAGCCACAAGCTCTGAAGGATTCTCCTGGGATTCAATCTCATCAATTTTTTTATTCATCAGCTCACAGGCAGAGATGAGGAACGGTGAGGGAAGACGAGAGTTTTTATTACCCGCCTTCCAGTAGGAGCCGGTTAATAACAATTCTTTCTTTGGTCTTGTTGTCGCCACATACATTAGGCGAAGTTCTTCGTTCAACAGATGCGTCTTCATGTCAACTTTGAAAGCGTCGATGGTTGCTTTGACTTCCGGTTGAGTAGAACAATTTGAGTAATTCCAAACCGGTAACGAGGTACTATCTCCGCGAAGCGGATATGGCAACTTCCCGACACCCAACCAACCAGAGGTTCCCTTCCCGGTGCTTGGAAAATCACCGTCAACCAAGTTAGCTATCGCAACGTAATCCCACTCCAGACCCTTGGCTGCGTGAATAGTAAGTACTTGGACAACTCCTTGCGAGGCAGAGGAATTGGGTGCTTCAAAACGCTCTTTCTCATCTGCGAATTCAAGCCAACTTAGGAAACCACCAAGATGTGGCTGATTATTTGAATTCGCAAAGCCAGCGACAATCGCAGCAAATGCATTTAGGTGGGCCATCGGATTTTTTCTACGAGGGTTGGCCTGCACCTCTATGTCTAGCCAAAGTTCTTGTTCGACTGATCTAACGAATTCAACCAAGCCCAAGCCAGTTTGCTGACGCATTCTCTGGAATAGTTGCGCAGCATCTCTAAGTCTTGAAAGCGCCAATTCACTAAATTCAATAGTGGTTAGATCTTGGTTTTCTTCGAGCAGCAGATCTAACGCATCAACCAGTGAGAGCGCATCTTCTGGGGCAAGTCCGAGGTTGATTTTTTCACGCAATTCATCGGCAACTTTTGATTTTCTATTTGCGTAGTGGTGCAGTCTCTCTAGATCTTTGGCGCCGATTCGCCATCTCGGACCGGCCAATAACCTAATGAGAGCCGATCCAGATGCGGGATTATGAATCACCTTGAGCGCGGAAACTAGATCTACTACCTCTGGCATCTCCAGTAGTCCGCCCAAGCCAACCACCTCAACCTCAAGACCGGCTGACTCTAAGGCTGCAACAAAGGTTGGCATTTGAGATTTTTTTCGCATCAAAAGCGCAGCCGTTGAGTCACTGGTGAGTCTCTGCTTAAACCATTCGGCGCTTACCTTGGCTTCAGTTTCTATATCCTGACTAAAGTCAATCTGAACGTGACCCTCATTTGCTGAAGGGGATGCCGCTAGTTCAACAACTTTTAGCGAGTCAATTAGGTGATTAGCGAGAGTTAGAACTTGTTTTGGGTTGCGCCAGGAGGTTGAAAGGGTAAACAGTTTGGTGTTTTCCGAAGCCCTAAAGTCACTGTGAAATGAGCTCAAGTTTGATGCGCTAGCTCCACGCCAACCATAGATAGATTGATTCGGATCGCCGACTGCAAAAACAGCGGTTCCGGCAAAAAGATTTTGAAGCAGACGGGTCTGCAAAAACGAAGTGTCTTGGTATTCATCCAGAAGAACTTGCTTATGGATGCTTCTTGCTTGCTGGCCCACTCCTGGAAGGATGCGCACGGCAAGTTCGGCAAGGGCAACTTGATCTGCGTAGTCAACAAAACCCTGTCTCTTTTTTTCAGCCTGATAGCCAGCAGCGAGTTTTGCAATAACTGGAGTTTGTGAAAGTGGCTGCAAAACCTGGCTGATATAAGAAAAAGCTTCAGTATTGGATGAGCCTGATTTTTGCGGAAGATCAGAAATTGCAACTCTGGCCAGATCTACTTCACGCTCTACGTCAGACTCATCGACCAGATTGTCGGTCATTGACTGAGCCATCGCTAGGACACTTTCAACAATGGAGTTTAGGTTCCAGTCAATCTCGTTGATACGGCTATCAATTTGCGAGCCGTGTTTGACTACTACCTCACGCGCTAATTGGTAAGCAGCGGCTTCAGTTAGGAGAACGGCATCAGACTCGTAACCAATTGCCAAAGCGTTATCCCTGAAAAGGTTATTTGCGTAGGCGTTATAGGTGGAGATTACCGGTGGTGAAAAGTCATATTCCAAATCTTCTGGCCACATCGGAGTATCTCTGAGTTTCAAGAGACTGTCGTAAATTCTTTTGCTCAGTTCAGCTGCAGCTTTTCGAGTAAAGGTGAGTCCCAGAATCTCTTCTGGCATGGCAATTCCATTGGCCACTAACCACATCACCCGAACTGCCATTAACTCTGTTTTGCCGCTACCGGCACCGGCCACAACCAAAGTTGGTGAGTCAGTTGGTGCATCCTGAACAGCTGCCTGCTGCTCTTGGGTTAGTTCATAGTCTTTGACGACTTTGTATACCTGATTAGCGGTGTATTGCTTAGCCGACATAAGAAACCGCCTTAGTCAAATGAATTTGGCAGGAACCGTACTCATTTTCATTTGAGCAGTGGGAGCCAACATTGGCTAAGAAAATCTTTGAATTCATCGACATCCCCTGAGCTGCAGTTTCAACCAAATTCTCAAAGTGATTTTTGAGTGTCTCCGATGAGGCTAGAGAAAGTTGTTCGCGCTCAGTTGGTTTATCTCCGCCGATGAGCAGCAACTTTGCTCCTCCTAAAGATGCATTTTCAGGTAAGTCAATTTGTTCTTCAAACGCTTTGTTCTCAAAGGCCAATTGATAGAGACCCAGTTGAGGATTGTTTTGTGCTTCATCTTTGGTAAAGACTTTTCCGCCGGTCTTTAAATCAACAATCATCACCTGGCCATCTGGATAGCTCTCGATTCGATCAACCTGACCTCTGATTAGTGCCGAACCTAATTGGAATTCAAAATTTGTTTCTCGGCCAATTACCTGAGCACCAGCAGCATCAAACTTTCTCAGGTACTGAACCATGTTTGCAATCATGGCTTTTGCTTTTCTTGATCCAGCCTGCTCTAACCACTGGGATTCAAATGAAAGCGTGTGCCATTTTGATTCAACTAGATTCCAGAGTGACTGCTCGTCGGCTTCGGTACCAAGTTCTAGCGCCCTGTGCACAAGTGAGCCAAGGTTTGCTGAAAAAGTGGTATCCGATGCACCGTGGGCATTTAGGAACCAGTGCAATGGGCACTTTAGAAAGCTCTCCAGCTGCGATGGTCTAACTACTACCTTTTCACCAAGCTCGGTAAGCGGCTCCAAGCTTGAAACCTCAAGTAATCCGTACCAGGTTTCAGGATTAGCCCCCGGTACTTTTGCGTTTGCCAGTCTTACTAAGCCAAGAGCGGCTGACTCGGCGGCTACTTCATTTTCACTGGAGAGAAGTTGTTTTCGAAGTGTTGCAGCCATCCCGCGAAGAGTAAGTCTTGAGCCAGGATGCAGAGTTGGTGCTGGGATCTCACCGAGAATTAATCTAAAAAACTGTGAGGCTTGGCTGTCATCGGTTTCAGTGGCAGTAATCAGTAGGCGCTCACTGGCAGCACCAACAGCTTTATGCAGCATGCGAAGTTCATTTGCAAGTTCAGATTTTTGCGGCTGACTCAAATCGGTGATTCTTTTTGAAAGAAGTGCGTCTAACGAATTTGCGCCCAGCAAAGATGAGCGTGGTCGAAGGTTTGGCCAAACTCCCTCAATCAACTGTGGTAGCACCACAACTTGGAAGCGATTACCTATAAGACCGGATGGAGTTAGTAACCGAACGGCAGAGCCACTCTTATTGTTTAGGGCCAGAGTATCTTCCGGCAGGATCTGAGCTAATTGCTGCGTAATGAAAACTTTTGATTCACCATCTGGGTTACGCTCCACAAAACGATTAGCAGCAGCAAAAAGTGAAACTACTGCGTCAAGGTTTCTGTTTGCTTGAAGTGCAACTTCACCAACACCTCTAGATAACTCTTGCCAACTCTTTGCAAGCCCCGACGAATCCCATAGATGCCATAAGAGATCCTCAATACTGTTGCTTTTATCGGTTGCAATTTTCTGTGCTTCAAAATAGTTCTTCAGAAATTTTGCTACCTGAAGACCCTCTTTGGACTTTATTGTTGTCGCAGAACCTGGCGACTTGAAAAGTTCAGCAAGTAACTCATCGCTGTTTCTGATTCCATCACTTAGCAGCTCTTCACGTCTAAGAGCTCTCCGCAATCTTCTAAGTCCTAGTGAATCTAGACCGCAAAGAGGAGAAGTCAAAAGCCCTATGGCAACACTGGCATCGATGCTCTGATTTCCCAGAATTAGATCAGCGGCCCGTAACAGCATCTTTGAGCCAAACTCATCGCGAAGTGCCCCATTGGCACCGGCAATTTCAATTGGCACAGATTCGTGCGCTAAATCCAAAGCTAACTTAGCCAATGCCTCGCGTGATCTTGCAACCACCGCCATTTGATTCCAGGCAATTTTGTCGTAGAGGTGCAGTTCCCTGAGTCGTCTAGCTAGCCAGGCTGCTTCAGCACCTGGTTGAGTAAAAAGGTGTCCCTCAAGCCCGGCGCTATCTTGTTCAACAAGTTTTTTATCGGGGTTCAGCCCTTTGCGTTGACGACCTGCTCTTGCGGTGTCAATTTGAGCACTGACATTAGCTAGAACTCTTGAAATTGCTGGTGTTCGAATTGCATGGCTTGGCTGAAGAAAGATCTCTTCCACGCTAACTGAGTGACTAGCTGCAATTTCTTCGGCCAAATTCTTCATAGCTCTAGGGTCAGCAGCACGGAAGCCAAGGGTTGATGCGTCTGGATCTCCAATCAGCACAAGCTCGGCACCGCGAGAAGTTGCTACCTTCAGTAAATTCGCCGCAGCTGGAGTTAGCTCTTGAGCATCATCGACCAAGATGAGTTTTATCGACTCTGGCCATTCGGCGAGCGCCCGTAACTCATCGGCAGCTCTTCGAAGAATAAGAGTTGGATCAAAACGATTGTTGAAGTTCGCACCGGTGACCAGCTTTATGTAGCTTTCAAACATATCCGCCGCAGCCACCCACTCACTC
>WLGC01000080.1 GCA_009703465.1 Actinomycetota bacterium
ACCAATCCATTGATTTTCTTTTTTGTTCAAGTAGTTAATGCTTTTTTGTTCAGCATTTTTAATATCGCCAGTAACTCACAGACAGTGGCTCTACAAAAAGCGCTCAACAAAATCATTATTGGTAAGTTTCACGCAGCCTGGGCACTGGGGGCTGCGGCAGCATCTGCTCTGGGTGGATTCTTTTCAACCTTCATGTCGCTTTCGGTGCACTTTGTTCTGGTAGCTGCAATAGCAGCAGTCTTTTTTGTTTACTACAGTCAAAACCTGCTATCCAACGATGAGGATGGCCACGGTCAGGGAAAGCCAGCTAGAAAACCAGTTTCATTCTTCAAATCACCAAATCAGGTTTGGCTATTAGCAGCTGGGCTTTTCACCGGAGTTATGTGTGAGCTAACCATGATGGACTGGTCAACTCTTTTCAGCGAAGAATCACTTGGTCTAGAACGAGGTAGATCTGCGATTCCGTTGATTGCCTTCTCAATTGCACACATCATCGGAAGACTTCTTATCAATCCACTCAGCAAGAAGTGGCACCTGAGCAAAATAGCCCAGGTAAGCGGCATCTCAGGCAGCGTGGCAATTTTCTTGGGAATTATGGTTGGCACACCGCTATCGGCAACCAACGAAACCCTAGCGCTGATTACGGTTTCACTTTTCTTCGGGTTAGCTGGATTTGGTTCTGCTCCATTGGTACCTTCTTACTTCAGCTTGGCGGGATCAGTCAAGGGTTTAACCACCGCTCAAGTTTTAGCACGGATGAGTTTGGTGAACACCTCAGCGATTATTGTGGTGAAAATTCTGATGGGAATTTCGGCAGATGGCTTTGGGGTTGCATCGGTATTCACCTTTGCAATCGTCTTTATGTTTGCCTGCGGTGTTTTGGCTGGAATTTTGGCTAAGCGTTCAAAAAACAAACCGCATGAAAGTGCCTACCCGGCTACGGGTTCTCTTTCAATCGTTAGTGAGTAACTACCTCAAGTTTTGGAACTGGACATCCACATCAAGGTCTTTACCTTTTAGTAGCGCCATGGTGTCCTGAAGGTCGTCGCGGCTTTTGCTTTGAACGCGAAGTTCGTCGCCCTGAATCTGGCACTTCACGCTCTTAGGTCCTTCTTCACGGATAATCTTTGAGATCTTCTTTGCGTTCTCTTGATCGATTCCGTTTTTTAGTTCGCCTTCAATGCGGTACTCCTTGCCCGATGGGAAAGGCTTACCGTCTACAAAACTCTTTAGTGAAATGCCGCGCTTTACTAGCTTGGACTGAAAGACATCAAGCACCGCCTTCACACGTTCCTCGCTGGCGGCCTTCATAAGGATTTTCTCCCCAGACCAGTCAATCTCAGCCCCAACGCCCTTGAAGTCGTATCGAGACTCAATTTCTTTCTGGGCCTGCATGAGGGCGTTGTTCGCCTCTTGCTTGTCTACTTTGCTAACAATGTCGAATGTGGAATCAGCCATGCGCCTAGTTTACCCAGTGCTTTACTAAGCACCGGCGTTAGCCGGGACGAGGCAAATCTTGATTTCAGACGAGGGCATTCTTCGGCTAAAGTTGGAGAGCACCTCCGCTCGGCTGAATACAGGCGAGCGGAAGTGCTTCTGGCTAGTTACCCAAGTGGCCAAAGGGAACTGACTGTAAATCAGCTGGCTCAGCCTTCGGGGGTTCGAATCCCTCACTAGCCACGAAACCCCAGCCCTCCACGGCTGGGGTTTTCACACCTAATCTGAGGAAACAATGGAACAAACCACCCAGGACTCTTCGAGTACAGATAGCGCTTCGCAAGATGTAGCTGCTATGCCGGGCTGGAAAAAGAAGGTCACGGTTTTTCTGATTGGTCAGACCGTAACTACTTTTGGTTCGTTTCTAGTTCAGTACGCGATTATGTGGCACCTAACTTTGACCACAAAATCTGGATTGGTTTTAGCGCTGGCGGCAATTTTTGGATTCCTGCCGCAGGCGATTGTCTCGATCTTTGCCGGGGTTTGGGCAGACCGAGTAAATCGCAAGATCATGATTATTGTTTCTGATTCAGTAATTGCCCTTGCAACTCTTGGGCTAGCGCTGCTGATGCTCTCGGGCGTTGATGATCTGTGGCTGATCTTTTTAGTAATGGCAGTTAGATCAGTTGGTGCTGGCGTTCAGATGCCAGCGATTTCAGCTCTCTTCCCGCAGATTGTTCCAACCAACAAGTTGATGAGAGTAAACGGGATCAATAGCAGTATTCAGTCATCCCTAGGACTTCTTGCCCCCGTTGCTGCGGCTGCTGTTTATGCGAACGTGTCCCTAGTGGCAATTTTCTTTATCGATGTCGTAACTGCAGTGATTGGTTTAATCATGCTGGCCTTTGTTAAGGTGCCAACTTTGGCTCGAGCCTCAAGCTTGGAGAAGCCGTCATACTTTGCAGATTTGAAAGATGGGATTCAATACATCTTTAGTAATGACCTGGTGCGCTGGGTAATGGTAATTTTTGGTCTTGTATTTCTATTAATTGTTGCGCCTTCAAACTTATCTCCGCTGATGCTGGTTAGAACCTTTGGCAGTGAGGTTTGGATGCTTACCGTGCTTGAAGTTTCTTTTGCTATCGGCATGGTCATCGGTGGTGCATTAATGGCACTATTTGCAGCCAAAGCAGACCGGCTTGGAATGATTATCGGCTCATCAATTTTGTTTGGTTTGCTTGCCATTAGTATGGGCTTCACAACCAACTTGATTATCTTCTTCGCATTGTTCTTTGTTGTTGGAATTGCTGTGCCAGCATTTTCAACCTCGGCAATGACGCTGCTTCAAGAAACCGTAGAACCTGAGCGTCAAGGCCGGGTATTTGGATTCGTTGGAATTGTTATGGCAGTTGCCATGCCGCTTGGCATGGCGGTGCTTGGTCCACTTGCAGATGTTGTTTCGGTAGAACTGCTCTTGATAATTACCGGAGCCGCAACTGTAATCATTGCAATCGTTGCCATCTTGCTGCCGGCAGGAAAGAGGGCAATGGCTGCCGCGCATGCTTCTACTGGAGTGCAAGGCTAGGTCTACACCCAGGCTTAGCCAGAAATTTTTAGCAGCAGTTTCCCGCTAGTTGCCCTTGACTCAATATCAAGGTGTGCTTGTTTAGCATCGGCTAGTTCGTAGCGATTTGAAATGTCAATCTCCAGTCGGCTAGAAATAATTTCGCTAAACATTTCACCGCAGCGCCAATTTAGCTCTTCAGCGGTTTGAATGAAATTAGCTAGTGATGGACGAGTTACCACCAATGACCCAAGTGCATTTAGCCGCTGCAGATCAAATGGCGGTACCGCTCCGCTTGAGGACCCAAATAGCGCCAGGGTTCCTCTGATTGCTAAGCAATTCAAACTACCCTCAAAAGTTGTCGCGCCAACACTGTCGTAAACCACCTGGCATCTCTTGTCCTGGGTTATCTCGGCAACTTTTTTGGCAAAGTCTTCTTGGTCGTATCGGATTACAAATTCAGCACCAGCAGCCATGGCAAGTTCTTGTTTTTTTGCACTTGATACAGTGCCAATTACTCGCACACCTTTAGCTTTTAGCATTTGGCAAAGGATTAACCCAACACCGCCAGCAGCAGCATGTACCAGAGCAAAATCCCCAGCTTGAGCTTTATGGACACTGTTCACTAGGTAATGAGCGGTCAGTCCCTGCAGCATTGCTGCTGCTGCAACATCCATTGCTACTTCATTTGGAACCTTGAAGGCTTTGTCTTCATTAACCACAGTGAATTCTGCATAGCTACCCGGAGCCCATGCCCAGCAAACTCGATCACCAATTTTGAAATTAGATTCTTTGGAACCTACTGCAACTACTTCTCCAGAACCCTCAAGGCCTAATGTGGCCGGGTAGTCCATTGGGTATTTTCCGCTGCGCTGGTAGATGTCAATGTAATTGATTCCAGCCCAGACGGTTTTGACTAGCAGCTGACCGGGACTAGCCTCAGGGGTCGGAATTTCAGAAACAGTAAGCACATCGGCATTACCGCCTTGAAAGATTTGTGCTGCCCGCATTTTGCTCATTTCTCTATGAACAACAGGCTATCCAACCTGTCAGCAGAAATAAACCGAAAGCTTTAGTCGCCCTCGACCTTTATCGTTTGGATAGTTCCGGTGATGGTTCCAATCAAAGTATCGCCATTGAATTCAGAGGTTGGGGCATCCTTAACAATGCGGCCAAGTCTTAGGACCACGATTCGATCAGTAACCTCAAGAACGTGTGGCAAGGTGTGCGAGATGAAAATTACACCAAGACCCTTAGCTTTTGCATTCTTGATAATTTTTAG
>WLGC01000081.1 GCA_009703465.1 Actinomycetota bacterium
CATTTAGCCCAAAACAGATTGCAAAAATCTGCAATCGCCAATTTGGTGTCGGCGCTGACGGCCTGATTAGAGTCATTAAATCTCAAGCCCACGCTGACGGTCAGAAGATTCTGAGTGAAGAGCCAAATGCCACCTGGTTTATGGATTACTACAACGCTGATGGTAGCGCCGCCGAGATGTGCGGCAACGGCAGTCGTGTTTTTGCCAAATTTCTTATCGAGCGCGCTTTGGTCTCATTAGACGAGGGGCAGACACTATCAATTGGCACCAGAGCCGGGGTGCGTGATCTGCAGAAAAACCTTTCCGGTTTTGCGGTTGATTTAGGTCGTTGGAAATTTGAAGGTCCAGAAGCTTTGATTGAGGCGGGGGGACTTGGAGTGCCTAGGCCGGCTATCGGTTTCAATATAGGTAATCCGCACTATGTGGTTGCCCTTGCCTCACACGCAGAGCTTACAAATCTAGAACTAACCAAAGCTCCGAGCATCGAACCAAAGCCTGAACTAGGTGCCAACGTGGAGTTTGTTGTTCCGGCCGATCCGCTTATCAAAGACGGTGTGGGTCACATCTCCATGCGGGTTCACGAGCGTGGCGTTGGTGAGACTTTATCCTGTGGCACCGGTATCGCCGCGGCTGCACTTGCAACCCGTCACTGGGCTGGCCAGAACGCACCAAATATTTGGCAGGTCACCGTTCCTGGTGGAACTCTCGGCGTTCGAATTTTTGCCACCGAGGAAGGCGAGCACGTTGGCCTTAGCGGCCCGGCTGAGTTGGTTTACGACGGAGTCATAGATCTAGATTCCATCTAAGTATTTACTTAGTGGTGTGAGACCCTAAGCACTCGAAATGACTTTGAAGTTTCAACTCTTATGGTGTTGAACTCTTTTGGAAGTTCCGACTCTAGCCAACGGTGTAGTGAATCGGCACCAAGGTTCTTTTGCACAACCAGGTAAGCCTCAGCATCTTTTTGAAGTCTTGGTAGCCAATTGAGTAAAAGCTCGTGTAGCGCGTCTTTACCGATTCGTATCGGTGGGTTCGACCAGATTCCACTAAAAATCAAATCTGCTGGAACCTGATCTGGGGTTACGCACTTGATATTGCTCAGCCCCATTCTTTTGGCATTAGCGGTAGTTAGCTCAAGGGATCGCTGATTTACATCTACTGCCCAAACAGTGGACTTGGGTGAGTGTGAGGCTAAGGCCAAAGCGATCGGTCCCCAGCCGCAGCCTAGGTCAAGAATGTCTCCACCGGCTGGAGCTTCAGCTAGATGATCCAGCAGAACAGCGGTTCCCTGATCAATGTGATCAGGGCTAAAGACTCCACCGGCTGTAGTCAGGGTAACCTCGCGGCCGCTGATTGTGACCGTGATTTCCTTTAGTCGATATTCACTGCCAGGAGTCTCGGAGAAGTAGTGTTCCGTAGACATAGCGAAACCCTATTACAAATTCTCAAACTAGTGTTAGTTGCGTGAAGAATGACTCCCCAGAGCAAGATGACCCGGCCGAAGCGCAAGGTGGTTCAAGGGGCGAAGAGGCAGTAGCGAGAATTCTGCGTCGCTCAGAAAGAGCTGCCGCCCTAGGGGTAAACGATAATCACGACAGCAGTTTGATTGACGGAGATCAGTTTGAGCGTGAAGATCGCTCGGCGCTTAAGCGAGTCGCTGGACTTTCCACTGAACTTCAAGACATTAGCGATGTTGAGTATCGCAAGCTGCGCCTTGAGCGAGTAATCCTGATTGGCATCTGGGGGCAGAACACACTTCTAGATGCTGAGAACTCACTTCGTGAGTTAGCCGCACTAGCTGAAACAGCCGGGGCAACTGTTTTGGATGGTCTGCTGCAGCGTCGCTCATATCCAGATCCGGCAACGTTTCTAGGCAAGGGAAAAGCCCAGGAGCTGAAACAACTCGTAGCCGATGCCGAAGCCGACACAGTGATTGCCGATACCGAGCTTGCCCCTAGCCAGCGCAGAGCTTTAGAAGATGTCATCAACGCCAAGGTGATTGATCGCACTGCGGTGATCCTAGATATTTTTGCTCAGCACGCAAAGAGCCGTGAGGGTAAAGCGCAGGTTGAGCTGGCCCAACTTGAGTATCTACTGCCAAGACTTCGCGGTTGGGGTGAATCAATGTCACGTCAAGCAGGTGGTCAAGCTGCCGGCGGTGTCGGTATGGGTTCGCGCGGCCCTGGTGAAACCAAGATTGAACTTGATCGTCGACGAATTAATACCCGGATGGCAAAGCTTCGTAAGCAGATAACTGCCATGAAACCGGCTCGTGAAACAAAGCGTGCAAACCGTGAGCGTAACTCCATACCGGCGGTAGCAATTGCCGGCTATACCAATGCTGGAAAGTCTTCTTTATTGAATCGGCTTACCCAAGCCGGTGTATTGGTTGAGAACGCCCTGTTTGCCACCCTTGATCCCACCGTGCGCAAAGCAAAAACCCCCGATGGCCGAGACTTTACTTTTGCCGACACCGTGGGATTTGTGCGCAATCTCCCGCACCAGCTAGTTGAGGCATTTAGATCAACCCTCGAAGAGATTGCGGGAAGCGATGTGATTGTCCATGTGGTTGATGCTTCGCATCCAGATCCAGCTGGGCAGATTGCCACGGTTAGAAATGTTATCGGTGAAGTTGGCGCCAGAAACATTGTTGAACTTGTGGTGTTCAACAAGATTGATCTGGTTGATGCCACCACACGAATGGCACTTCGCGGAATGGAACCTGGCTCAATCGGAGTATCGGCTAGAACTGGTGAGGGCTTTGACGAACTGCAAGAAAGAATTGCAAAACTTCTTCCAGAGCCAAACGTTGAAATTGCCGCACTGATTCCCTATGACCGAGGTGATCTAGTTTCCAGACTTCACCTAAACAGCAGAATTCTGGTCTTGGACTATAGAGAAACTGGAACCTTCGTGCGCGCCATGGTGAAACCTGAGATGGCTTCTGAGCTAAGTGACTATCGCGTAATAATTTAAACGCTACGTAGTACTGCTACTACTTTGCCGAGGATTACTGCTTGGTCTCCCGGTATTGGTGCAAATGATGAGTTGCGTGGCAATAGCCAGGTGTGACCATCCTGCTGCTTGAAAGTTTTTACTGTTGCCTCATCTTCTAGCAGCGCGGCAACTATGTCACCATTTTCCGCGGTCTGCTGTTGACGAACCACCACCCAGTCGCCATCGCAGATGGCGGCATCAATCATTGATTCACCAACCACCTTCAAAAGAAACAGATCGCCCTTGCCAACTAGCTGTCTTGGTAATGGAAAAATCTCTTCAATGTTTTGCTCTGCGGTGATTGGTCCACCGGCAGCAATTCGACCAACCATTGGCACCATTGCGGCATCACCTATCGGGGTTGGGTTATCAGCTACCTGCCCATCTAGACCCTCCCAGCCGGCAACCTCGATTAATACATCGATGGTGCGTGGGCGCTTTGGGTCACGGCTGATGTAGCCGGCAAGTTCAAGTTGATTTAGTTGGTGGCTGACGCTGGCCGGGGAGGCTAGGCCTACTTCTTCACCGATCTCTCGCATGCTCGGCACATAGCCGCGCTCTACCTTTGAGCGCTGGATAGCCTGCAGGATGCGCTCCTGCATTGGGCTAAGGCTTGAAGCGCGCCGGGTTTGACGCTTGCCGTCTTTTTCCAGCTGTTCCTTCTGCTCTTCCATGGCCAGGCCTTTCAATGTCGTAGGTAGCCCTTATGGGCCCTCTATCCGAAACTGTATTCGTAAATTAGGGGAAAATCAAACATATTTTCGAAGAAATGACAAAATACTTGACAAAATGTCGGTGGCTAGGCGTATTCTTGTTCTATAAGCGAACAGGTGTTCGAAAGAAAGGCTAAGGTACAGGATGTCAGCACAGATTCAGGGCCAAATGAGCCCATCAGCACGTAAGTTCCTAAGAGGCGCGGTTGTTCTAGGTTTGGCCGCCGGCAGCATTTTTGGCTTTGTCAGCACAGCGGTGGCAACAGGTTCAGCGTCTCAGTCCGCTTCATCTGATTTTGAGTATGTGACAGTTTCGGCCGGTCAGACCCTTTGGGGCTTGGCTGAGTCACTAGCTCCGAACACCAATCCGCAGGATTGGATGCAGGATGTTGTCAATCTAAATAACCTCTCCTCAACTGACTTGATTCCAGGACAGCGCATCGCAGTTCCTCAGTAAAAAATTTTTAAAGCCAGCAGAGCATCAAGGTAACCTTGAGAGGTGACCAAACTCGATGATCTGCCAATAAGAAATGACCTAGTCGGTCAAAAGCCTTATGGTGCACCTCAACTTGA
>WLGC01000082.1 GCA_009703465.1 Actinomycetota bacterium
CGTTCACGGTTCAGCAATCTTCCAGCGCGGTGAGACCCAGATTCTTGGTATCACTACCTTGAACATGTTGAAGATGGAGCAGCAAATTGACTCACTGAGCCCAGTGACTTCAAAGCGCTACATGCACAACTACAACTTCCCGCCTTATTCAACTGGTGAAGTTGGCCGCGTGGGTACTCCAAAGCGTCGCGAGATTGGACACGGTGCGCTCGCCGAGCGTGCTCTTGTTCCAGTTCTTCCAAAGCGCGAGGACTTCCCATATGCAATTCGTCAGGTATCTGAGGCACTTGGCTCAAACGGTTCAACCTCAATGGGTTCTGTTTGTGCCTCGACTCTGTCACTACTAAATGCTGGTGTGCCACTTCGTGCACCAGTTGCTGGTATCGCCATGGGTCTTATCTCAGACACCGTTGACGGAAAAGTTCAGTACGCAGCAATCACCGATATCCTCGGCGCTGAAGATGCACTTGGCGATATGGACTTTAAGGTTGCCGGTACACGGGACTTCATCACTGCAATCCAGCTAGACACCAAGCTAGACGGTATTCCAGCATCGGTTCTTGCCGGCGCTCTTACCCAGGCTAAAGAAGCGCGTCTAGCAATTCTTGATGTTATGTCTCAGGCAATTT
The DNA here is from genome assembly GCA_009703465.1 of Actinomycetota bacterium. Classification (GTDB taxonomy): domain Bacteria; phylum Actinomycetota; class Actinomycetes; order Actinomycetales; family Microbacteriaceae; genus Rhodoluna. The sequence goes on from WLGC01000082.1 coordinate 630, forward strand.
CTGAGCCAGATGAAATGGCGCCAACTGCTCCACGCGTTATCGCCGTGAAGATTCCAGTTGACAAGATTGGTGAGGTCATTGGTCCAAAGGGCAAGATGATCAACCAGATTCAGGAAGACACTGGAGCGGATATCTCGATTGAAGATGACGGAACCGTTTACATTGGTGCAACCGATGGCCCATCAGCAGAAGCTGCTAAGGCTGCCGTGAACGCAATTGCTAACCCTCACGTACCTGAGATTGGCGAGCGTTTCCTTGGAACAGTTGTGAAGCTTGCTACCTTTGGAGCTTTCGTGTCACTTACCCCAGGTAAGGACGGACTGTTGCACATCTCAGAACTCAAGAAGATGGCCGGCAAGCGCGTTGAGAACGTTGAAGATGTTCTTGAGGTTGGTCAGCGTCTCCAGGTTGAAATCACAAAAATCGATGACCGCGGCAAGCTATCCCTTGCCCCAGTTGTTGAGGGTGATGCAGCCTCATCAGACGAAGACTAATAACCCGATTTACAAAGAGAGTTTTGGTTTAGCCATGAGTGAAGTTTTATTTCCGCTAGACCAGAGTGATCTTTCGTTCACCGCTTCGGGAGGTAGTACGGTTCGCCGCACTATTCTCCCAAGCGGTGTTCGCGTTTTAACAGAGCAGATGCCAGGTGCTCAAAGTGTTTCAATTTCATTCTCGGTTGCCGTTGGCTCCAGAGATGAAACCGATGGGCACTTTGGTTCAACGCATTTTCTAGAGCACTTGCTTTTCAAGGGAACCAAAAAGCGCTCAGCTTTGGAAATTGCAGTTGCCTTTGATTCTGTTGGTGGCTCATCGAATGCCTCAACTGGAAAAGAACACACCAGCTATTACGCACGGGTCCAAGATTCAGCACTTCCTTTGGCTGTTGATGTAATCGGCGACATGCTGGCCTCATCTTTGATAGATCCTAAAGAATTTGAAAATGAGCGCACTGTAATTCTTGAAGAGTTAGCTATGAACGACGATGACCCTCAGGATGTAGCCCACGAAGCTTTTGCTGAAGCTGTCTTGGGATCGCACGCACTTGGCCGACCAATTGGTGGCACCAATGAAACAATTACCGCGGTAACCCGCGATGCAGTTTGGGAACACTACCAAGCCAACTATCGTCCGCAGGATTTGGTTATTGCTGCCGCTGGCGGAGTTGAGCACTCTGAGCTCATCAAATTAGTTGAAGCGGTACTTAGCCAAGCTGGATGGGATCTGACCAAAGATACTCAACCAGTTGAGCGCAGGCTGCTTCATCCAGCAGAAATTTCTAGAGGCAGCAAGCTAAAGGTAATCAAGCGCCCAATTGCGCAGGCAAATGTACTTGTTGGACTGCCTGGTCTTGTAGCTGATGATCACCGCAGATACGCCATGGGAATTCTAAACACCGTGCTCGGCGGCGGCATGAGCTCAAGAATGTTTCAAGAGATTCGTGAAAAAAGAGGGCTTGCTTACTCGGTCTATTCCTTCAATCAGGGTTATTCAGATGCTGCCTACTTTGGTCTATACGCTGGCTGCTCACCGGCTAAGACCGCAGAGGTCACCGGCTTGATGATTAGCGAATTTGAAAAGATAGCCACCGATGGCATTCGCTTAGATGAGCTTGATTTAGCCAAGGGGAATATCTCTGGAAGTTTGGCGCTGAAGTATGAGAGCACCATGGCTCGAATGAACCGCCTGATTAGCGCTGAGATTGTCAACGGTGAATTTTTTGATCTTGATGACTCTCTAAAGCACGTGAATTCAGTGACCTTAGCCGACGTGCAGTCACTGGCCCAAGACCTTGTTTCTCGGGAGCGCTCAATCGTGGCAGTTGGGGATCTTGATGACGCAGTTTTCTCTGAGTTTATTTAGTGACCATCATTTAGACTGAGAAACATGTCAATAAAAGTTTCTGTGGTTGGTGCCTCCGGGCGAATGGGCAAGTTAGCGCTTGAGCTAATTCAAGATGCCCAGGACATGGAGCTACACAGCGCACTGGATTCAAAGTCACAACTAAGCCAGTCGATTGGCGCTGATGTAGTTTTTGACGTGACTAAGTTATCGGTTAGCCAACAGGTAGTTGAGCACGCAATCAACAGCGGCATCAGCGTTGTGGTTGGCACCAGTGGTTGGAGCCAGGCAAATCTTGCAGAACTAACCCCAAAACTAAACAAGTCTCCGGGCACCGCGGTAGTAGTTATTCCTAATTTTTCAATTGGCTCAATGTTGGCCAGTGACTTTTCAGCGCAGGCGGCAAAGTTCTTTGAATCTATTGAGATCATTGAAACTCACCACGCTGGCAAAGTTGATTCACCTTCAGGCACCGCAGTTAGAACTGCTGAACTTATTGCCGAGGCTAGGCAGAACCTAACTCAACCGCTTATTCCAGGAGTTGGCCAGCCAGCACGGGGACAGGTTGTTGCAGGAGTTCCAATTCACAGCCTTCGTCAAACTGGCGCCTCGGCAAACCAAGAGGTTCGCATCCACGGAGACAGCGAATTGATTCGTATCACTCACGAGGTGAGCTCGATTCGCGCCTACTCATTTGGAATTCTGCAGAGCATTCGCCAAGCACACAAAAAGCAGGGTCTTTTTGTTGGGCTTAACTCTGTTATTGAATAAAAACTGATGTCATCTCCCAAAATTGCAGCGCTGGCAATGATCTTGCTGCTGCTGGTTTACATCGTTCTCTTGGCTAACACCGGAATATCACTTTTAGCCACCGATATTTTAATTGGCCAGATTATGGGATTTCTTATTCTTGTGTTCCCAATCCTTGCCCTCTGGGTAATTTTTGTTGAATTGCGCTTTGGGCTAGCGGCACAGAAACTCGTGGCGCGAGTAGAGCAACAGGGAACCTGGCCAGATCTTGGTATCGAAACTCGACCAAGTGGGCGCGCGGTTAGAGCATCAGCAGATGCAGCTTTTCCAAGACATGCAGCTCACGCCGACGCTAATCCACAAGACTGGCACGCCTGGTTCACTTTGAGTCTGGCCTATGACGCCTGTGGCGATCGCAAGAGAGCAAGATCTGCAATGCGAAAAGCAATCGCACTGTCTGCTTAGAACTTCTTGATTAGACCAATTCTTTGAAGGCCGACAAACATTAGGCAACCAAGGCAAAGTGCAAATGCAGCGTTTAGAAATGCTGCAATAAACGCAGCTCCAGCTGCAAAGACTAGCCCTTCACCAAATCCAACCGCGTAGAGAACTACACCCGTTGCTGAAACCAGAAAACCTACCAACTGTGCAAAGCGCAGCGGACGAGGATCTTCAAGCTCCTTTGGTGCAGCCAGCTTTGGTCGGATTAGTTTTTTAAAGATAAAGGCGTACGGGTGCTTGGCGCTTCCCCAAGCTGCTCCGTAGGCAAATGAAGCAGTAATTACAACTAGCAGCCAGAAGGCCGCTGGCAGTGTCGCAGGATCCAGCGCCAAGAAAACAGTTATCAAAAGCAACACCGATGAAATCGCTGCGCCAAATCTCGGACCTCTTGGGTCCACGCCGTTTGGTACTGGTTTTGTGGTTTCAGATGTCATATTTCAAAACTTCCTATTTCGTCTTCAATGGTTTGCTGTTTTACTGCTCCACCAATTCTTGAG
>WLGC01000083.1 GCA_009703465.1 Actinomycetota bacterium
AAAACCTCTCCTAGGGAGCGATTGCCAAATTCCAAAACATTCTTTGTGTAGTCAAGCTTGTTATCGGCAATTATTTTTCTAACCAGTGAGTAACCGTTTGAATGAAGTCCTGAGGACTCCATGCCAAGCACCACATCGCCGGCGCGAACCTTTTGTGGACCAAGTAATTTATCTGCCTCAACTACACCAACTGCAGCTCCGGCAACATCGTAATCGTCAGGACCTAGCAATCCTGGGTGCTCTGCTGTTTCGCCGCCAAGAAGTGCAACCCCAACAGAGCTACAAGCTTCTGCAATACCGCGCACAATGTCAGCAATGCGCTCAGGAACTACTTTTCCGCAGGCGATGTAGTCGGTCATAAATAAACTCTTGGCACCAACCACCACGATGTCATCAACCACCATGCCGACCAGGTCTTGACCGATGGTGTCGTGCTTATCGATAGCTTGTGCGATAGCAACCTTGGTACCAACACCATCGGTACTGGTTGCCATTAGTGGGCGGTCATACTTCTTTAGAAATGAAACATCCATCATTCCGGCAAAGCCGCCGAAGCCACCAACCACAAGGTTGTTGTGCGTAGCACCAACAGCACGCTTCATTAGTTCAACGGCAAGATCTCCGGCTTGGGTATCAACCCCAGATGCTGCGTATGCATCAGCCATGTTTGTGCACACTTTCGCCTTGAATTGTTGCAACACCGCGCTCAAGCAGGTTCTTGCCAAGCTTTTCAACTACCGGTAATTCAATTGGATACTTACCGGTAAAGCAGGCGGTGCAAAGTTCTTTTTCTTGCTGGCCGGTGGCAGCAACCATGCCATCTTTAGTTAGATAGCCCAAGCTGTCAGCACCGATAGAACTTTTCACATCTTCAACGCCAATTCCATTGGCAATCAACTCAGCACGGGTAGCAAAGTCCACTCCATAGAAGCATGGCCACATAATTGGTGGACTTGAAATTCTCACGTGAATTTCAAGTGCTCCGGCTTCACGAAGCATCTGAACCAGTGCTCGCTGGGTATTTCCTCGAACAATAGAATCATCAACCACAATGATGCGCTTGCCTTGAATTACTTCTTTCAAGGGATTCAACTTCAAACGAATACCGCGCTGACGAATAGTTTGCGAAGGCTGAATAAAGGTACGGCCTACGTAGGCGTTCTTCACTAGCCCGTGACCAAAAGGAATACCTGATTCCTGGGCGTAGCCAATAGCTGCCGGGGTGCCAGACTCCGGGGTTGGAATAACTAGATCTGCTTCTACCGGATACTCACGGGCAAGTGTGCGACCCATCTCAATGCGAGCATCGTAAACATTCTTGCCATTAATCGAAGTATCTGGGCGAGCTAGGTAAACATACTCAAATACACAACCGGCTCGCTTTACCTCGCCAAAGCGGCTTGAGCGTAAACCGTTTTCATCAATAGCAATTAGCTCACCTGGTTCAACCTCGCGCACAAAGCTGGCACCAACAATATCCAGTGCAGCACTTTCTGAAGCAACAACCCAACCGCGCTCTAATCGGCCAAGCACAAGTGGTCGAACACCCTGTGGATCACGCGCTGCATACAAAGTGTTTTCATCCATGAAGACCAAACAAAAAGCGCCCTTGACCTTAGGTAAAAGTTCAAGAGCGGTGGCTTCTAGTGAAACTTCCACTTTGCCGGCCAACAGTGCGGTAAGAACTGCTGTGTCGGTGGTGTTTCCGCCGGTGATTTCATTTTCACCTTGATCTGGATAACGCTCCTTGAGCATTTCCAAAAGATCTGCAGTGTTGGTTAGGTTTCCGTTATGGGCAAGTGCGAGTGTGCCAACCGAAGTTCTTCCAAGAGTAGGTTGTGCATTGCGCCAGTGCGATGCACCAGTTGTGGAATAGCGGTTGTGGCCAATAGCAATGTGACCAACAAGTGATTCCAAAGAAGACTCTGAGAAAACTTGGGAAACAAGCCCCATGTCTTTATAGACCAGAATTTTTTTACCGTTAGAGGTTGCGATACCAGCTGATTCTTGACCGCGGTGCTGCAAGGAGTAAAGACCAAAAAAAGTTAGCTTGGCTACTTCTTCGCCCGGTGCCCAAACCCCAAATACGCCACATTGATCTTGCGGTGCTTTATCGCTGCCAGTGACAGAGATGTCAAGATTCAGATTTCCATCGCCACGAAGCAAGGCATAATCCTTTAGGTTGGGTGGGCTCTACTGTTTAAGTTTAGTGGCCTCCACGGTCTTGGCCTTTGCCAGGCCAATCCGGTCCACAATCAGTGCCACCACAATTCCCAGCACCACACCAATGCCACCAATGTAGGCAATCAAATAGGTCACCACAGGCTCCGCGGTTCGCTGTTGCTCTGGAATAGTTAGTCCAATTACCGCCGCCACAATCACACCAATTACTGCTCCAGTAATCATGAAGGTCAAGTACTTAGGTGAGCGACGAACAGAGACCTTTTCGGTCTGGCTAATTGGATTGGTCATAGTTCTATATAAGCGGCAAAACTTGCGAAAGATCTGCCCTTGTTCCAGATGCTGAAACTTTTGCTTCGGCGAGCGCTTGAGACCAAGTGATTGAACCAGTGGCTAGGCCAAACCAAACAGCTGGGCTCATCTCAACTGTGTTGGGCGGAGTGCCACGGGTATGCCTTGGGCCCTCAATGCACTGAGTAGCACCAAAGGGCGGCACCCGCACCTCCACGCTGTTGCCAGGAGATCGCTCTGCCAACTCTTCTAATAGGTACCTGCAGGCGGTAGCTAGCACATCCTGATCTGCCGAAGCTAGATCTGACGCCTTCACTGCGGCTATTGCCGAAGCGCCGTCGGTTTGCTTGATCTTGCGTCTGGCCATAGGTAGAGGGTATCTGCTGAGGGATGCCTAAAATCTACCCTTAATAATGTCTATTATTTAGTCTATTATTTAGGAGAGAGGGGAGAAAAGATGAGAGTAAGAATGAACAATCTTGTATCCGTATCCGATGTAAGTAAGAACACCTCGGCCATGATTGCCAAAGCGGCGGCTGGCGAAACCCAGGTAGTTCTAAACCACAACAAGCCGGTTGCAGCAATTATCGACATAGAACTTTACGAGCAGATGCTCGATCTGATGGCCGATATCGAAGTGACTCAGAAAGCTATTTCTCGACTTCATGAGACAAACGAAGGCAGTATTTCGCTCGACGAGTTCATCGAGAAATACAACATCGATATTTCAGAAAAGTAATGGCTACGGTCCGACTCAGGAGAGGGGCCCAAGAAGACGTAGCCAAGGCGGATGGATCACAATTGAGTGCCATCGCGAATGGACTGAAAAAATTACAAGTCTCGCCAGATTTGCGCGGCGAAGCGTTGGGCGACAATCTTGCAGGCTATCGAAAATTAGTTCTTGGCAGCCGCAAGTTGCGAATCGTGTATAAGTACGACCCCCTGGAGGATCTGGTCATCGTCATTGCCATTGGCCGCAGGCGGGATGAAGAAGTTTATAAGTTGGCGCTGTCAAGAATTAGCGATGACGCGGCCGACAGCCTCGGCGATATCTAATGCAACAACGGTTGAATTTTTGGCAGCCAACTCAGCTGCCTTGGCCTGCAAAGTAATAGCAGCTTTCACCACATCAAATAGATCACTCTCACCACTTGCGATGTCTTGGGCATTACCGGCCAGCATGGCACCAATAATCCCAGCCAGCACGTCCCCGCTTCCAGCGGTAGCAAGAACAGCTGGCGCTGAATCAAATTGGTAGCTGCGCTCGCCCTGAGCTATGACGGTTCGGTTTCCCTTAAGCACAGTCAGCTGCCCGGTGAGTTTAGAAATCAAAATGGCAGCTGCTATTGGATCTGCCTCTATCTCTGCTCGAGCAATTGTCTTCCCAAGCGAGTCCAGCAGTGCTGCTGCCTCACCGGCATGAGGAGTTAGCACACAGGTTGCTATGCAGTTTTCAAAGTCAACTATCTGCAGCGCCCCGGCATCGACAACTACTAGATTTTTTTCAGCTACAACTCGGTTGATTCTTGCTGCTTGTTCTTGGTCATCAACCGGCACACCGGAGCCAACTACCCAGGCTTGGGCCCGACCATCTTGCAAAACTATTTCTGGTCTTACCTGTAGAACTAAATCACTGACTTGGGCCGGTCCTAGGTATCTAACTAGACCAACCCCGGTTCGCATCGCTGCGGTGATTCCTAAAAGTGCAGCTCCAGGATATGCTTCACTGGAAGTAAT
>WLGC01000084.1 GCA_009703465.1 Actinomycetota bacterium
AAAACATGCTCGACCTCACTGGTGCCAATACCCATGGCGAGCGCACCAAAAGCACCGTGAGTTGAGGTGTGCGAGTCACCACAGACAACTGTGATGCCTGGCATGGTAAGACCTAGCTGAGGCCCCACCACGTGCACGATTCCCTGCTCCACATCGCCCAGCGAGTGAATTCGAATTCCAAACTCTTTGGCATTTGAGCGCAGCGCCTCAATTTGAATGCGGCTGGTTGGGTCGGCAATTGGCTTATCAATGTCTATGGTTGGGGTGTTGTGATCTTCGGTAGCTATGGTCAAATCTGGCCGGCGCACCTTTCGACCGGCTAGGCGCAGTCCATCAAAGGCCTGGGGGCTGGTTACCTCGTGCACCAAGTGCAGATCGACATAAAGAAGATCCGGGGTGCCGTCAGAGCCCTCTGCCACAAGGTGGTCTCGCCATACCTTTTCAGCCAGAGTAAGCGGCTTTATTGTCATTCACACACCTCAAGATGATTGAACCCCAAGTTTACCTTTAGGCTCAGATTGTGGACCAAAAACAAATAAATTTTCTACAGCGAAAAACCGTCCGGGTATTGACCGCAGGCCAGGTTTTAAGCGGGTTTGCCCTAGGTTCAACCCTCTCAATTGGTTCACTTTTAGCCTCCGACCTCTCCGGTAACCCAGCCTGGGCCGGGGCGGCAGCCACTTTTAGCACCCTCGGCGCGGCATCCTGGGCCATCCCATTGGCAAAACTGGCTAATGCCAAGGGTCGCCGAGTAGCCCTTGGTCTAGGTGCTGGTATTGCAATTTCTGGCGCGGTGATGGTAATCCTGTCAGCAGCAATCGGGTTTTTTCCGCTACTGCTTATCGCTCTGGTCATGCTCGGAGCTGGCTCAGCCACCGGTCTGCAGGCTAGATTCGCTGCCGTGGATTTATCTGGATCAAGCTCAAGATCAACTGGAAGAGATTTATCAACCGTGGTTTGGGCAACAACAGTTGGTGCTGTGATTGGGCCAAATCTTTTTGGGCCTGGCGAGGTCCTTGGACGCTGGCTTGGACTGCCAGAAATGACTGGCCCGTTCTTGTTTACTATCCTGGCTCAAATTTTGGCCACAACAGTTTTTTGGTTTGGGCTTAGGCCAGATCCGCTGCTAATTGCCAAGGAAATTGATGCTGCCAAAGGCGGCACCAAAGCTAAAACTTCTTTTGCCGCCGCTCGGGAGAGCCTTAGGAAATACCCGGTCGCAGCATTTGCGCTCATTTCAATTGCGCTAAGCCACATGGTGATGGTCTCAGTGATGGCAATGACGCCGTTGCACCTAGATCACATGGGATACGACCTGGTTGTAGTGGGTTTCACGATTAGCCTGCACATTGCCGGCATGTATGCATTTGCACCAATATTTGGCTTGCTCAGCGACCGGTTCGGCAAAGTTCAAACAGTTCTACTCGGGCAGGTAATTTACCTGGCCGCTTTGGCGATTGCAGGTTTTGGTTCCCACGACCGGATGATGGTGACTATAGGACTACTGCTTTTGGGCCTTGGTTGGTCTGCTTCAACTGTTGCCGGCTCAGCGCTACTTTCTGAAACTCTGCCAGCTTCAGAAAAGACCAACGTCCAGGGTCTCAGCGATACCACGATGAACCTAGCCGGAGCCTTTGGCGGCGCGGTCTCAGGTTCAGTGATGGCAGCGGTGGCGTTTAGCGGACTCAATGCCGCGGCGCTTATTCCGGTTGCCGCAGTGGTGATTCTCAGTGCAGTTGCTCAATTGAGAGCGCCAAAGAAAAATCCCTCCCGATAGCTTTCGCTTCGAGAGGGATATTTGTGATCCCAACGGGATTTGAACCCGTGCTGCCGCCGTGAGAGGGCGGTGTCCTAGGCCGCTAAACGATGGGACCCTAAGAACAACCTCTCTAGTCTGCCACAGATGATGTTCGCGCGCTAGTTGCGTAAACCTTTAGTGCCTTGGGGGCAATCTCAGCTTGTACTGGAGCCATCCCAACTGGTTCACCATCGGCAAATGCCGGCATAGGTGTTGCTGTACTAAGGGTGATGTTTTTTGCGCGAATAAACTCAACCGCTGGGTGAGTGATGTGCTCCCCGGTATAAACCTTTGGAAAAACTCTCAAGAGTTCTAGCCTAGAAATCTTGTTGACTATAAATATGTCTAGATAGCCATCATCAATTAATGCATTTGGTGCAAATTTCATGCCACCACCAAAGTACTGCGAATTAGCGATTGTGCAGAGCATAGCTTCAAAGTTTTTTTCAACGCCGTCAATGATGGCAGAGTACTTTGTTGGCTTAAATTTAGCTAACTCCACAACCATGGCCAATTTATATCTACTTGGTCCCTTTGGCCATTTCCATGAATTGGCCCTCATGTTTACCAGAGCGCCAAAGTCAGCGTTTGTGCTTCCAAAAAAATAAAGCTCTCTGGTTGAGGTTTTTGCTCTAACCACATCAACCACTCTCGGTTTTTGGATGTTATTCAGCAGCACCCCGGCACCCGCAACTGCATCTCTGATTGGTAGCCCTAGAGTTCTAGCTGCGTCATTTCCAGTTCCGGCGGCAATTATGCCAAGCGGTATATCGGCCGCCACGCAAAGGTTTACTCCTTGCTGAACCGCCCCGTCGCCGCCAACCACTACCAGGCCATCTAAAAGCCCTTGGTTGATTGCTTCTTGTGCATTGGCCTCACTTTGGGCTTTTGTTTCTCCGGTTAGATCAAGCACCTCGCACTCACGTTGCAATTGCGCAACTGCTACCTGACCGGCAAGTTTTCCAAATCCATTACCGGCAGAAGGATTTGTAATTAGGCCAAGACGCTTCAAAAAACTCCCAGCAGAACTAAGACGCCACCGAGTGCTAGAAGGGAAATTGAGATTATAGAAAGAACAGATGTCAGCTTTAGAGATTTTTGAAGGCGAGAAAGTGAGATGGCTTTCACAATATTCACAATGTTTGAATCGTCAAGCTGCATTCCAGCAGTATTGGATTTAGCTTCTTCGGCTGAATCAAGTGCAAGCCCAGCCTGGCCCTCCGCTAGAGCTAAGCCATCTTCTGGAAGTCTTCCAACAACCAAAACCTTTGAGCCATCCGCCTTAAGTGCTCTGATGGCCTCTGCTTTTCGAGCTGGAATAATTTCGGCATAAAACTCTTTGATGCCGAGTTCTGCTGCCACATACTCAGCAACACCGGTTACATCTCCGGTGAGCATTACTGTGCGAATCTTTAAGCTTCTCAACTTCTCAACCGCAGCTGCTGCTTCAGGGATAAGTGCATCACTTACTTCAATTAACCCGATTAGCTCGGAGTTTCTAGCAATGTAGCAGACAGTGTTGCCAAGTTGATTGGCTGCGTCTGCGCGCACCAGATCGTCAACATAGATTGGGATGTTTCTGGAATTCAGTAGTCCCGGACCGCCAACGTAGATACTGTCGCCGTTCACGACACCTACAGCACCAGCACCAGGAATTTCTCTTACATCAGCGGCCGCTTCGAACTTGATTCTTTTTGCGATGGCCTCGAAGGTAATTGCTCTCGAAACTGAATGGTCGGATTCAGATGCCACCGCTGCCGCCAAGCCAAGAAGTTCTTCCTCCGAGGCTAAATCAGAACCGTAGGCAAGTCTCACGCGAACTAACTTTCGCTTGGAATCGGTGAGCACTCCGGCTTTACCAAGCACAACTACATCAATTTTTGACAACAACTGAAATTGAGCTGGATCGCTTATTCTTAGGCCAATTTTTGCAGCGCGAGTCAGTGTAGATCCGCTGAGTTTTGCGCGCTTTGAGGCCATGCTCCAAATCTTAGGGCACAATAAACGCATGCAGATAACCAAATATGAGCACGCCTGCCTTGCCGTTGAGCATCTAGGTAAAGTCTTGGTCGTCGATCCAGGTTGCTATTCAAGTGATCTGTCAAAACTTAGAAATGTGGTGGCGATAGTCATTACTCATGTTCACGATGATCACTGCAGCGAGCCAGAGCTGGAACTTCTCTTGAAAAACAATCCGCAGGCTGAAATTTTCGGTACCGGTGAAGTGCAAACGCGACTGAAAAACCTTAAAACCAGCTTGGTTCAGCACGGCGACTTCTATTCAGTCGGTGGCTTCACCTTGGAATTCTTTGGGGATTTACATGCCCAAATACACCACTCAATTCCACTGGTGCAAAACTGCGCAGTATTTATAAACTCCGAGCTTTACTACCCA
>WLGC01000085.1 GCA_009703465.1 Actinomycetota bacterium
CCTAAGGTCATGCATGAAATTGCAGGTCTGCCAATGCTTGGACACGTTCTAGCTACCGCATCGGCCCTAGATGCAGCTCACATCATTCCTGTTGTTCGTCATCAAAAAGAAATCCTCAGTGATTTCATCAACTCTTTCTATCCAAATGCAAAAATCGCCGAACAAGATGAAATCTCTGGAACCGGTCGAGCCGTTGAGTGCGGTTTGAAAATGTTGCCATCAGATTTTGAAGGAGCAGTAATTGTCACCAGTGGCGATGTTCCGCTACTTGATGTGGCAACCCTGGAGTCATTACTTGAGGCACATCTAGAGGGAAATTATGCAGCCTCGGTGCTAACTGCAATTGTTGAAGACCCAGCCGGCTATGGGCGAGTGATTAGAAGCCATGATGGAAAATTTCTCCAAATTATTGAAGATGCTGATGCTGATGCAGAGCAGCTTGAAATTTCAGAGGTAAATGCAGGTATCTATGTCTTTGATGCTGCATTACTTCAAAGTGCCCTTGGCACGGTCAGTTCACATAATGCTCAGGGCGAAAAATACCTAACCGATGTGGCTGCTGAATTGATTCAGCAGGGTCAGCGCGTCCAAGCCCTGGCCGTTACCGATAACTGGTTGGTAGCAGGTATCAATGACCGAGTGCAGCTAGCTGAAGTATCAGCTGAATTGAATTACAGAATCTGTGAGGCCTGGCAGCGATCCGGTGTAACAATTTTGGATCCGTCATCAACCTGGATCGATGTCACGGTTGCACTGGGCGAAGATGTGACGCTAATGCCAGGAACCCACCTAAGGGGATTCACTCGCGTCGGGTCCGGATCGAAAATTGGACCTGAAGCAGAAGTTATTGATTCTGAAATTGCTGAAAATGTGGTTGTTTCAAAATCCAAGGTTGTCTCATCAAAGATTTCAGATGGAGCGGTAGTCGGGCCGTTTGCCTACCTGCGAGCTGGAACCGAATTAGGTGCCAATGGAAAAATTGGAAGCTTTGTTGAAACCAAAAATGCCAAAATCGGCAGCGGTTCAAAAATTCCTCACCTTAGCTATGTTGGCGATGCCGAGATTGGTCAGGACACCAACATCGGAGCTGGCACAATTTTTGCGAACTATGACGGGGTGAATAAGCACTCAACAAAGATTGGTTCCAACGTCCGGAGTGGTTCTCACAATGTCTTTGTTGCGCCGATTACTATTGGGGATGGGGCCTACACAGCAGCAGGCGCCGTAATAAGAAAAGATGTAGCATCCGGTGATTTAGGGATGAGCGTTGCCCCGCAGCGGAATCTAGCTGGCTGGGTGGTTGCCAATCGTCCAGGTACCAAATCGGCAGAAGTTTCAAAAACTAAAAACTAAAACAAAGAGCGGGAGACCCACATTGGATATCACAGCGAGTAACAGTAAGCGCCTAGTGATCGTGAGTGGGCGCGCACATCAACAGCTCGCCGATGAGGTGGCTGAAATTCTTGGCACCACAGTTGTTCCAACAACTGCCTACGACTTTGCCAACGGTGAAACTTTTGTCCGCTATGAAGAGTCGGTGCGCGGCGTTGATGCATTTGTGATTCAATCTCATGCCGCTGGAATCAATAACTGGGTAATGGAGCAGTTACTAATGGTTGATGCTCTAAAAAGAGCCAGTGCCAAGCGCATCACAGTTGTAGCTCCGTTTTTTCCATACGCCCGTCAGGATAAAAAGCACAAAGGTCGCGAACCTATCTCAGCTCGTTTGATGACTGATTTATTCAGGGCAGCAGGAGCCAACCGCTTGATGTCGGTTGATTTGCACGCGCCGCAGATTCAAGGCTTCTTTGATGGTCCGGTAGATCACCTTTGGGCGCTTCCAATGCTGGCTGACCATGTCAAAGAACGATTCGGCTCTGAGGCTCTGACCGTAGTCTCACCAGATTCAGGTCGAGTTCGAGTGGCAGATATTTGGGCAGAGCGCCTTGGCGCTCCACTAGCAATCATTCATAAGCGCCGCGATCCGGATCGTCCTAATCAAGTGGAAGCACATGAGCTAGTTGGCGATGTAAAGGGGCGCACCTGTCTTCTAGTTGATGACATGATTGACACCGCCGGGACAATCGTCGCTGCAGCCCAGGCCCTAAAGAACAACGGTGCCGCGCGAGTAATTGTGGCGGCCACCCACGGAGTTTTCTCCCACCCAGCGGTCGAGAGACTCAGCAGCGGAGTAGTTGATGAGGTAATTGTCACCAACACTTTGCCGATTACTCGTGAAAAACAGTTTGACAACCTAACCGTGCTGTCTATTGCACCCCTTATTGCTGCTGCAATTAGCGCGGTTTTTGGTGATGACTCAGTAAACAAGTTGTTCCCAGGCCACGCCTAGCATTAGACTTTTGGAATAACAACGGCGAGGGCTCCTGAGAGGGGGCCGTGATCGACGGGGTACAAAGCCTAACTGGCAGTCCTCGCGTGAAACGCTTGAGTAGACGAACAAAAGAAATAAAACAAAGTTTTTTGCACGCCTGCAAAAGCAGTCAAATTAGAGAAGAGAAATTATGAACACCGCAGCAAAGCTAGTTGGCACCACACGCACCAAGTTTGGTAAGGGCGCTTCCCGCCAGGCTCGTGCGGCCGGTCAGACCCCAGCCGTAATTTACGGACACGGATCAGACCCACGCCACATTACTGTTCCAGCCCACGAGGTAGCTCTAATCCTGCGCCACAAGAACGCTGTTATTGCGCTATCAATTGATGGCAAAGAAGAGTCAGTTCTAGTAAAGAGCGCTACAAAGGATGCTGTGACTCAGATCATCGAACACATTGACCTAGTTGAGCTAGTTCTTGGAGAGCGTGTACACGTTGAAGTTCCAGTGCACCTTGTTGGTGAATCAATGTCTGGAACCATCGTCGACATTGAGCACAAGACTGTACGCATTGAGGTTGCCGCAACTAGCATCCCTGACTTTGTTGAAATCTTTGTTACCAAAGACAACGGCGCAGGTCACCACATTGTTGCCGGTGACATTATTCTTCCAGAGGGTGCCAAGCTTGACTTTGCACCAACTGAGTTGATTGCATCGGTTGTTATGACTCAGGCCGGAAACGCTGAAGAAGTTCCAGCCGCAGCAGCCACTGCAACAGCAACACCTGCAGCTGAAGCACCAAAGGCTTAATCTGTCTCAATCAGTTTTCTTAGTAGTCGGGCTCGGTAACCCTGGGCCCGACTATTCTGCTAACCGGCACAATGTTGGTCAGATGGCACTAAGTGTTCTAGCAAATCGACTTAGTGCAACCTTCAAGAGCCACAAATCAAATGCCAGCGTTGCCGAGGCAAGGCTTGGCTTTGGCGGCGACAAACTAATTTTGGCTAAGCCCGGCACCTTTATGAACAACAGCGGTGGACCGGTTTCTTCACTTATGAAGTTTTACGATATTCAGCCTGCAAATTTGATTGTTTTACACGATGAATTAGACATTGATGCTGAAGCAATCCGCATTAAGCTATCTGGCGGTCACGCTGGCCACAATGGTTTGCGGGATATTATTTCGGCCTGCGGATCACCGGATTTCATTCGAGTTCGTATTGGTATTGGCCGTCCGCCTGGAACCATGGACACCGCTGATTTTGTGCTCAAAGACTTTAATTCCACTGAGAGAAAAAATCTTCCAGTCACTCTTGAGCTTGCCGCTGATGCGGTGGAAGAGATTGTTCGCTTAGGTCTAACCGAGGCACAAAACAGAATCAACACCAAGGCCTAAAAACCGGTATAAGTTTCTGGTTTGCCAACCTAGAATTAGGGGGTGAGCGTAGAAAATCTCAAGGCCCTGTCGCGCCTTGCCGCGCTCATTTCTGAAGGATATCCCTTCGCGGCACTGCAATCCAAAATTCGCCAGCAACGACTCGATGTAATTGCACCCATTGGTGCCCACTCAACACTGGTTGAAGTGTTCAATCAAATGCGCACCGATGCCGGATTGGTGCCTGTCCAGCTGGTTGTTCTAGCCACCGGTCGCGAGGCCGAGGATACAGCAGCCGCGTTACGCCATCTTTCTCCTAACGCTGAAATTTTGGAATTTCCATCTTGGGAAACGCTGCCGCACGAAAGACTAAGTCCAAGCCCAGAGACAGTTGGAGCCAGACTAAAAGTTCTGCACCGGCTACAAG
>WLGC01000086.1 GCA_009703465.1 Actinomycetota bacterium
CGAGAAGCTCATCTGTGTTCTAGACAAAGACCCTCGTTGGGCTCACATCCAAGACATCAACGATGTGCCTGAGCAGCTAAAGAATGAGCTAATGCACTTCTTTACTCACTACAAAGACCTAGAGCCTGGCAAGTGGGTAAAGGTTGGCGAGTGGCAGGGCAAAGATGTTGCCGAGCGTCTAATCAAGGAAGCACTAGAGCGCTACGTACCTACCGGTCACTAGTTTTCTAAGGCATTAGCTAGATGCTCATCTAATTGAGCAAAGGTGCCACCAAAACCAATTCGCATTGATTCAAGGTTTTGAAAATAAAGTTCTTCCTCATGCGGGGCTGCATTGATTGGTGCGCCTTCTAAATGCAGCAGCGTTTGATCGCCATCTTCAACAAAGGTCAGAATGCTTTTTACCTCAAGCGGCCAATCAGGATTCATGCTGTGCCTGGTCTTGCCACCATTTTCATCAGAGAAGTAATTGACAAAAACTATTCGCTGCTGAGGCTCTACTTCTAGGTAGTCAAAAGCTCCCCACATTTCAAAAGACTCATTGGCATCTGGTTCATTGGTCATTAGGTAGTGAAATTTTCCACCCGGCTTTACATCAGCTGCGCAATAGCTCATTTCTAAACCGGCCGGTCCCCACCACTGCAAGAGTTCTTCCTCGCGAGTCCAGGCATTCCAAACAACACCAATGGGTGCCTTAACAACGTGGGAGATACGAAAAGGTTCAGGCATGTTTATCTGGTGGCGGTTGGTCTACCGGCATAAGGAAAAAGTTCACCGTAGCGAAGTGGAACGATTCGCACAGTACGTGCCGGGTTCGGCGCTTCAAGCATCATGCCACCGCCCATATATAAAACCACGTGATACTTATCGCCATCAAATGCTGAAACCTCTGAGTACCACATTAGATCTCCGCTAACTGCTTGATTTAGTGGAATAAGTTTTTTAGCAAAGGCCATATTTCTAAACTGATTGGTTGCCGAGTGCGTACCAATGTAGACACCAACGGATGCATAAGCCTCTTTGGTAATTCCCGAACAGTCCCAAACATCAGGACCTCGACCACCTAATACATATCTCTCACCAAGTTGTGCTTTGGCAAATTCAAACATGCCCTCAACCTTGGCTGCATTTGGTGGTCCCACCTCATAGAGCTCTGGTGCAATCGGCAAAGTTTTTCCAGCATTTTGACGAGCCTCAGCAGCCAGACCCTCAGCACGTTGACGCTCAAGATCGGCGGCAGTATTTCTTAGGCTGGCAAGCTGCGCATAAAAAGTTCTATTCAGTCGATTATTGTCATTGACTTTATTTTGAACAGCGGTTGCTGCATTTTGTGCTTCCACAAATGCAGCCTTTGCGATGGCAGCTTTAGCGGCTAATTCTTTTTTGGCAACGTTGAGTTCATCGGTTACCGATTGTGCATACTGCTGCTGCTCAATTGACCGACGATAAATGACATCTGATTGCTGGGCAACTTTTTCTTGAGCGCCAAGTTGATAGAGCAAATCTTTTGCATCACCTGAATTTAGAAACAGGTTCATTGAGGTGCCGCCGGTGGCGCCATCTTTTTGCATCTGTGATGCAATTTTTCCGAGTTGATCTCGCGCTTGCTCAGCGGCAGCATTTGCTGCATCAGCCTGAGACTGCAAACTGTTCACCCTAACGGTGATGACATCTACTTCATCCTGGGCCTGATTAAAAGTCTCGCCTTTGATCAGCGCGGTTCGACCAAGAGCGGCTGCCTCAGCGGCTAATTCGGCAATGATTCTTTCCAGCCGGACAATCATTGCCCGTTTGCTGGCGACATTTCGCTTGGCTGCGGCTACTTCGGCAGCTGATGGGTAGTTCGGCACCGCGAAGGCCGGAGCCACCGCCAAACCGGTGAGCACTAGGCCGGATACCGTGAACACACCAATAAGGGCGCGTGTCATCCGTTTGCTCATAGTTTCGAAACTAACACGCAAGCCTATTTATTAGTCTGAAGAGTCTCTGCAAATTGGTTTGGGTTGCCAACCCCTTATTCACCCAGTATTCTTGAGCCTTGGTGCTATGAAGTGTCTTTTTATAGGCCCCATCGTTTAGTGGCCTAGGACGCTGCCCTTTCACGGCAGTAGCACGGGTTCGAATCCCGTTGGGGTCACAATATATAGATAATAAATAGCAACTAAGGTCCTGTAGCGCAGTTGGTTAGCGCGCCGCCCTGTCACGGCGGAGGTCGCGAGTTCAAGTCTCGTCAGGATCGCTTCACCTAGAAGCCCTTCATTAGAGGGGCTTTTAGTGAATCGGGCAGGTAACTGCTCGAGGCTCTGTAGCTCAGTCGGTAGAGCGAACGACTGAAAATCGTTAGGTCACGGGATCGACGCCCGTCGGAGCCACTGAAATCCAAAAGGGTTTTCCTTTTGAGATGTTGAAATCCCTCCTTGTTATTACCAGGGGGGATTTCTTATTTTTATTTTTTAACTTCAGGCCAGCTGTCCAGTTATGCTGAACCAATGACAACTACAACTCAGGCACTAGTAATCAATAAAGCAAACGCACCAATGGTGAAAGCCAGCATTGAACGCCGTGCTGTTCGACCAAAAGATGTGCGCGTTGCGATTGCCTACTCAGGTATCTGCCACTCAGATGTGCACCAAGCCCGAAGCGAGTGGGGAAATGACATTTTCCCAATGGTCACCGGCCACGAAATGGTTGGCCACGTGGTTGAAGTTGGTAGCGATGTCAAAAAGTTTAAAGTTGGCCAAACAGTAGGTGTTGGAGTTTTTGTTGACTCATGCCGCACCTGTGACGCATGTAAATCAGATCAAGAAAGCTACTGCGAAAAAGGACCCGTTCCTTCTTATAACGGCTATGCACACGATGGCTCAGTTGAGCTTGGTGGCTACTCAAAGGAAATCGTCACCGACGAGCACTTTGTACTTCACATTCCAGACGGTGTTGACCTTGCCGAAACTGCTCCACTTCTTTGCGCAGGAATTACTGTTTATTCTCCGCTTAAGCACTGGGGTGCAGCGAAGAGCAAGAAGGTTGCCATTCTTGGCATGGGTGGTCTAGGTCACCTAGCAGTTAAGTTTGCAGTTGCCATGGGGGCAGAAGTTACTGTTCTTGGTCACTCGCTAAGCAAAAAAGCAGACGCGCTTTCTTTTGGCGCGATTGACTATCGTTCGACTTCGGATGAGCAAACCTTTACTGACCTTGCTAAAAAGTTTGATTTCATTTTGAACACAACCAGCGCTGACATTCCAATTGATGGCCTATTGAGCATGATCAAGATGGATGGAGCGCTTGTGTTTGTTGGCCTTCCAGTTGATAGCCAAAGCTTCAATGTATTTAGCGTGACCAGCCAGCGCCGCTCAATCAGCGGATCACAAGTTGGTGGCCAGGTTGAAGTTCAAGAGATGTTGGACTTTGCCGCCAAGCACAAGATTGGTAGCACGATTGAATTATTAGATGCAACTGATCCAGCAACAATTGATGCTGCTTGGAACCGTGTTGTTGATGCTGATGTTCGCTACCGTTTTGTGATTGACGCCAGCACCATCTAAGAAAAAGTTTTTCTAAAGGCAGATCATGCTAACTGCAATACTCGGGCTCTTTACTGCGCTGTCCTATGGAGCAGCAGATTTTTTTGCAGCTCTTGCTGCCCGAAGAATGCGGGTGGTAATTGTCACCTGTGCAGCATCGCTATCGGGTTTGATTTTATTGCTGCTACTACTTCCAATCATGGGAGCAAGCTTTAGTCAGGAAGCAATCTTCTGGGGCTTTCTTGGCGGGATAAGTTCTATCGTTGCACTTCTTGCACTTTATGCATCCCTTGCCCTTGGACCTATCTCAATAGTCTCGCCACTGGGTGCACTGCTATCAGCGATTGTGCCGGCTGCAGTTGGCGTGGTCTTACTGGGTGAGAGATTTACTGGACTTGGTTGGGTAGCTATTGCCATGGCGCTTATTGCGGTTGTGTTGGTTGGTTTTGTGCCCGGCGATAACGTACAGCTACCAAAACCACGAGCAATTGTGTTGGCCATGATCGCCGGTACCGGAATTGGTCTAGCAGTTGTTTCGCTAGCTCGCTCACCACAAGACTCTGGCATTGGGCCGATTATTGTGATGCGCACCAC
>WLGC01000087.1 GCA_009703465.1 Actinomycetota bacterium
GTCTGAAATCTTCATAACTGGAACAGCGCCAAAGCCAGAACTTCGAACCTGTTTAGCAACTCTTTCAAAAACAGAGGCAGGAGCTAGTGCGCGAGCTGCATCGTGAACTAAAACAACGGCAACGTCTTGATCAAGTACTCCAAGAGCATTTGCAATTGATTGCTGTCTGGTCTCGCCGCCAATGACAACATCGAAACGGACATCGAGTCCGGATAATGCAATATCGGCAAGCTTTGCAGTCTGCGCTTCATGGCCTGAAGGAACAGCAATAATTACTTGATCTAGGGATTGAACTTCAGCAATGTTTTCTAAAGCGTGCTCAATTAAAGTTTTTTCAGCGAGGGTGACAAATGCCTTGGGCTTATCGGCTCCGAGTCTCGTGCCCAAACCCGCAGCAACTAGAACCACCGCTATGTCGCGACTGGTCATCTAGAACTACTTTCCTGGAGTTGCGAGAACTTTGTCTAGTTCTGCGGAAGCTTTTTCTTCATCGGTCTTGTGAGCCAAAGCCAACTCTGAAACAAGAATTTGACGCGCCTTTGCCAACATACGCTTTTCTCCGGCAGATAGGCCACGGTCTTGGTCACGACGCCATAGATCACGAACAACCTCAGAAACCTTGACCACATCGCCCGACGCCAGTTTCTCTAGGTTTGCCTTATAGCGTCTTGACCAGTTGGTTGGCTCTTCAGTGAACTCGGCGCGTAGAACGCCGTAAACGACCTGAACACCTTTTTTGTCAATTACATCTCTAACGCCGACCATGTCTACGTTTTCCGCTGGAACCCAGATGGTTAGATCGCCCTGAGCTACCTTTAGCTGAAGATATTTCTTCTTTTCGCCCCGGATGGTTTTATCGGCGACCTCCACAATTTTTGCTGCACCGTGGTGGGGATATACGACTGTTTCGCCAACTTCAAACTTCATGCGGGTGATTACCTCTCAGAAACCACAATTTTACCACAGGCTAGGTCCATAACGAAGAGGTAAACTAGCGGGGTTGGTATTTGCATCCCTGGAGGAAAATTGATCGCTACAAAGTTCACAGCCCTTGCTATTGCGGCCGGATTGGTCCTTGGAACCTCAGGTTGTGGCCTGATGAGCCCAATTGACTCCCGAATTGAGTACGCGCCAGCTGATGGAACCCAGGTGGATCTAGAGACCCTCAAGCTCCGTAACTTTATGTACCTGACCGACGGCACAGTTTCAGCTATTGCCGGCTCAGTGGTGAACCCAGGACTTGAGTCAAAAACTCTAAAGATTAGCTACACCGATGCAGCCGTGAATGAAATTAAGGTTGTCACAATCAGTGTGAACGCGGGTCAAAAACTTGACCTTGGCTTTAATGGCACCCGAGCTCTAGCAATTAATCTCGGCGGCAGTGCTGGAGGCGTTGTGAACATCACTGTTTCAGAGGGTATGTCCGAAGAAGTTATGAACGTACCGGTTTTGGATAACACATTTGATTTTTACCAGCCAATTATCGATTCACTAAAACTAGTTGAGCCGTCTGCTCAGTAAATGAACTCGGCTTAGGATTCGAACTTGTATCCAAGCCCGCGCACAGTTAGCAAGTGAACTGGTCTAGCAGGATCGTCTTCAATTTTTGAACGAATTCTCTTTATGTGCACATCAAGTGTCTTGGTATCACCGAAGTAGTTTGATCCCCAAACGCGATCAATAATCTGCCCTCTGGTAAGAACGCGATTGGCGTTCTCCAGCAGTAGCTCCAAAAGCTCAAACTCTTTCAGCGGCATGGAAATCTTTTCTCCATGAACTTGCACAATATGGCGATCAACATCCATACGAACTGATCCCACCTCAAGAATTCCAGTTTTGTCCGTTGCTTCTGGAGCCTCTGTGTTACGACGCAAGACCGCTTTCATTCGGGCCAGTAGCTCCCGGGTTGAATAAGGCTTGGTGACGTAATCGTCTGCGCCGATTTCTAAACCAACAACCTTGTCTATCTCTGAATCCTTTGCGGTGAGCATGATTATTGGCACCTGTGAACTCTGTCGTATGGTGCGGCAAACTTCATTTCCGCTAACTCCTGGCAACATCAAATCCAGCAAGACAATATCGATGTTCCCCTTTTCAAAAAGCTCCAGGGCTGCTGTGCCGTCCTCGGCTTCAACGGTTTCGAATCCCTCTTTGTTTAGAAGATATACAAGCGGTTCACGAAGTGACTGCTCGTCTTCAACGACTAGAACTCGGGTCATTTATTTACCTCTTCATTCATTAGAGATTCTGAATCGTAAATTGGTAGCCGCAGGGTGAAAGTCGAGCCAAAGCCAGGCTTGGAGAAAACTTGGATATCACCGCGGTGGTTATTTGCTACATGCTTGACAATTGCCAAACCTAAACCGGTGCCACCGGTAGCACGAGAGCGCGATGGGTCAGCTCGATAAAAACGTTCAAAAATTCGCTCTACGTGCTCAGGCTCTATGCCAACACCGTTATCGGTAACTGAAATTTGTGCGGTTCCCTCAGCTTCACGAAGACCAACTCCAACTTGACCGCCCTCGTCAGAATACAGAATTGCGTTTTCAATAAGATTTTTGACCGCCATGTTGAGCATTTCAGCATCGCCTAAGACAACTGTTGACGCTGGGTTCTCCCAAGCAATCTTTACTCCAGAACGATCTGCTAGGACTTGGTTTCTTTCTACCGCTTCAGCAATTACTCCGGCAAGATCAATCGGAGTTGCTGTCTTTACTAAATCTGCACTTTGTAATCTAGATAGCTGAATAATGTCTTGGACCAAACTAGCCAAACGCTTTGACTCTCGGAACAAATCAGCAGAAAACTTCTTGACCAGTTCTTTATCATCGGCTCCGTCAATCAAAGCCTCTGAAAGCAAACTGATTGCACCAATTGGAGTCTTTAGTTCGTGAGAGATGTTAGCTACGAAATCACGTCTTGTTTCCTCAAGTCTTTGTGATTCAGTTTCATCAGCAACTGTCAAAAGAACATTTCCATCACTAAGCAGTGCTGCTCGTGCCCTCACCCAACTAGGGCCTGACTGCAACGAGTTTGATAATTCAATTTCTGCTTCGGCCGGTTTTTTTGTTTCTCTGGCTAAAGAAACTAGGTCATAAAGTTCTGGGTGGGCTAAGTTTCTGCCGTTTAGCAGCCCCAAGACATCGGCACCGGTGGTGGTTCTGATTGCCTGATTTGATGAATCCAGCAGCAGGCCGGCGGTGGCCAGAACATCCAGTAGATCCGCAACAGTATCCTGCGCTTGACGTTCAGCAACTCTGAGCATCTTTCTTCTCCCCAGTAGAGAGCTAAGAATCCAAACTCCTGCACCGCCTAGAACTAGCCCAAGAAGGCCAGCCAATAGAATAGGAAGCGAGTTGTTCACATTCTTAACACTAATGCGATTCTCCTTTGTCTTAGTCGAGAGCTGGGCCTCACTTGCCAGTAGTTACTGGGAAGTTCAAGTGTTATTTCGGAGTTGTTCACCTAAGACTGAAATGGTCTGAGCATGGATGAAGCCAGAAAGAAGTACGTAGTGCGTGAGATTTTTCAGTCAGAGCTGCAGGAAGTTCAAGCTCGACTAGTTGAGATTGCTGAAGATTCAGCCCGGGTCATAGAAAAGGCCTCAAAGGCCTTCACCACATCAGATGTTGTTATGGCCGATGAAGCCATCGCAATCTCAGAGCAAGCCGGCGAAAAGGCCCTTGCCCTAGATGAACTAGTTATTCGTATTTTGGCAAAACAGTCACCGGTGGCTAGGGATCTAAGGGTGCTGGTTTCAGCGCTTAGAATCTCAGCCTCACTCGAGCGCATGAGCGCACTAGCCGGACACATTGCCGCTATTGCCCGCTACCGTTTTCCAGGCACTGCTGTTCCTGATTCGCTTGCCACAACTTTTGCTGAAATGGGGAACCTAGATGTTTCACTTGCTAAGCAACTAGTGCAACTTCTAAAAACCACTGATGCAGATTTCGCTCGAGAGATTCAAGCTCAGGATGCACGCGTAGATGAATTACACCGTCACGTATTTGATGTAGTTCTTGGCCATGACTGGAAAGAAAACGCCATGTTCACAGTTGATGTGACTCTGGCTAGTCGCTACCACGAGAGGTTCGCAGA
>WLGC01000088.1 GCA_009703465.1 Actinomycetota bacterium
AATTGAATCTGATATCGATTCGGTAATCAATGTTCCGGGCCTAAGTTTTGAGAACTTCCGCCCAGACCGAAATGCAGCCGCCGGAGGCGCGCTGCCAAAGGTTGCCGGCACGACTCGCTAACGCAAACACGCGTAGCAAAGAAAGAGAACCCGTTGGTTCAAACCTTGCCTAACCCTGCTCCACTTAGACCCGGCGTCATGCGCATCATTCCACTTGGTGGAATTGGTGAAATCGGTAGAAACATGACCGTTTTTGAAATCGATAAAAAAATTCTGATTGTTGACTGCGGGGTTTTGTTTCCCGAGGAGCACCAGCCGGGTATCGATGTAATCTTGCCTGATTTTGGATATCTAAAAGATCGCTTGGATGACGTTGTCGGCATTGTGCTGACTCACGGCCACGAAGATCACATTGGTGGGGTTCCATACCTACTGAGACTGAAGCAAGACATTCCGTTGATTGGTTCAGCACTGACCTTGGCATTTGTTGAGGCCAAACTCAAAGAGCACCGAATTAGTCCTTTTTCAATGGTGGTAGCCGAGGGTCGCAAGGAAACACTGGCTGGGTTCAATCTTGAATTCATTGCGGTAAACCACTCGATCCCAGATGCGCTGGCTGTGGTAATTAGAAGTAAAGCCGGAAGCATTTTGCACACCGGGGATTTCAAGATGGATCAGTTGCCACTTGATGGACGACTAACGGATCTTCGCGCCTTTGCCAGGGTTGGCGAAGAGGGCCTTGATCTATTCATGAGCGATTCAACCAATGCTGACGTGCCGGGCTTTACGCCATTAGAAAAAGAAATTGGCCCAGTTATTGAAAATGTAATTTCACGTTCAAAAAAACGAGTGATTGTTGCATCTTTCTCAAGCCACGTTCACCGAGTGCAGCAGGTAGTTGATGCGGCCAAGGCCAATAATCGAAAAGTAGCTCTGGTCGGCCGCTCGATGATTCGAAACATGCAGATTGCCATCGAGATGGGCTATCTAGTTGCAGAGACTGAGGATTTTGTAGATCTTAAGCAAGCGGCCAATATACCCGATGACAAAGTTGTCTATATGTCTACCGGTTCCCAAGGGGAGCCGATGGCTGTTCTATCTAGGATGGCCAACTTGGAGCACGATATTGAAGTTGGTGAGGGAGACACTGTAATTCTTGCTAGTTCCCTTATTCCAGGTAACGAGAACGCGGTGTATCGAGTTATTGACGGACTTACTAAATTGGGTGCCAATGTGGTTCACAAGGGAAATGCAAAGGTGCACGTTTCAGGTCACGCTGCAGCCGGAGAGTTGCTCTACTGCTACAACATTTTGAAGCCAAAAAACGTAATGCCAGTTCACGGTGAGTATCGTCACCTAATTGCCAACGGAAAGCTTGCCGAACAAACCGGTGTTCCGCACGAGCGAGTGCTGATCACTGAGGATGGATGGGTAATTGATTTAGCCGATGGTATCGCCGAGGTTGTCGGAGCCGTAGAGTGTGGACTTCTTTATGTGGATGGTAAAAATGTTGGCACAATCACCGATGAAGACTTGCACGACAGAAGAGTTCTTGCCGAAGAAGGATTCATTTCTATTTTTGCCGTGATTGATAAAACCACTGGAAAAGTTATTGTCGGTCCTGAAATTAGGGCCCGAGCTTTTGCCGAGGGTGATGATGTTTTTGAAAATGTGAAACCGCTGATTGAACGAGCTTTGGCTGAAGCTGCCGGTGAGGGAGTTCGCGATACCCATGCCCTGCAGCAGGTCATTAGGCGAACCATTGGCACCTGGGTTAATAAGGCTCACCGTCGCAGGCCAATGATCATTCCGGTAGTGATTGAGGGCTAATCCCAGTCGTGCCTAAGGCTTCAGGCCGGTTGCCAATGTTAGTTTTATCCAATGGCTGCGCGTAAACCTACCCCAAGAACTCCTGCCTCAAGGGGCAAGGGTAATTCGCGCACCCGCCCAATCACTCCCCGAGGCCCTGCATCAAGCTCAAGAGATAGCTCGGGACGCAGTTCCGCTGCCAGCCGCAGAGCGCCGGCTCAAGAATCGGGATCGGTATTGGCCAAGATTTACATGTTCTTAGCTCACGCCGTTGGCGCTGGAGCCAGAGCGCTAAGCCCTGAGAAAATTGCCAAGGAAGACCGCCGCGATGGACTGCCATTCTTTATATTCCTTTTGTCCGTGGTCGGAGCCGTATTTGGCTGGGTTCTAATCAAACAGGACTGGGCGCACGCAGTTCACGTTTGGACCATGGGAGCTTTATTTGGCCGTGTGGCTTTTGGACTGCCGGTAATAATGTTTATCTTTTCGTTGTATCTGATGAGGCATCCTTCAACTGTTCGAGATAACGGCCGAATCGGTATCGGACTTTTTCTTTTCATTATTTCGATCAGCGGATTCTTCCACGTATTTTTCCTCACCGATGGAAAAGCAGTGCAGCCATATGACGGTGAGTGGGCGCTTGCTTATTCTGGAGGAATCTTTGGCTGGTTAATTTCAGTTCCGTTTTTCAACACAATTACAATCTGGGGCACAGTTCCAGTCTTGGTTGCGTTTTCTCTAGGCTCACTTTTGATTATGACGAAGACTGCGCCCAATCGAATCGCTGAAAGAATTCGAGAGCTAACCACCTATCTTTTTGGTGAATCAAAAACTCGTGAGGTAATTGAAGAAATTGAAGAGGAAATACCAGATGCCTTCGACGGCACCAAGGTCCCTTGGTGGCGAAGAGGAAAAAGCGTTGAGGAAACTCCATTTGATTCAGCTTTAGTTGATTCGACTGAAGATCAACTCGATGGCTTAGACAATGATCCAGCTCAGGAGCTGACCGGTGCGGTTACTGAGGCAATTACAATTCCAATTCAAATTCCAGTTGCGCCGCCAAAGGCGCCAGCGCTTTTTGCGGAACAGCCTGATGAAACTGATGCCAGCCAAGAAAACGCTGCACCAGCGCCGGCTAGAAATAATCGGCCATATGTGTTGCCTGCGCTTAACATCTTGGCTCCGGGATCTCCGCCCAAGGCTAAGTCCGCGGCCAACGATCAAATTGTCACTGCCATTGCCAGCGTCTTTAAGGAATTCGGCGTGGACGCTGAGGTGGTTGGATTCTCGCGGGGCCCAACTGTCACCCGCTACGAGGTGGAGCTAGCCCCCGGGGTAAAGGTTGAGGCAGTTACCCGTCTTTCTAGCAACATCTCCTACGCGGTGGCTTCCAACGAGGTGCGCATTTTGGCTCCGATTCCGGGCAAGTCACTTATTGGTATCGAAATTCCAAATACCGATAGAGAGACTGTCTCTCTAGGCGATGTACTGCGTTCAGATATCGCAGCCAAGAGCGCGCATCCGCTGACCATTGGTATTGGAAAAGATGTTGAGGGTGGCTATGTAATTGCCAACCTAGCCAAGATGCCGCACCTTTTGGTAGCCGGTGCAACCGGAGCTGGTAAATCAAGTTTCGTTAATGCAATGATCACATCTATTTTGATGAGGGCAAAACCTGCCGAGGTTCGCATGGTTTTGATTGATCCAAAGCGCGTGGAGCTAGCTGCCTACCAGGGAGTGCCGCACCTAATTACACCAATTATTACTAACGCCAAAAAAGCCGCTGAGGCACTGCAGTGGGTCGTTAAAGAAATGGACATGCGCTACGACGACCTAGCTAGTTTTGGTTTCAAACACATTGATGACTTCAACAGAGCAGTTGTTGCTGGTGAGGTAAAAGTACCCGAGGGTTCACAGCGCAAACTGCAGCCTTACCCTTACCTACTGGTTGTCGTCGACGAGTTGGCCGATTTGATGATTGTTGCTCCGCGAGATGTTGAAGATTCAATTGTTCGCATTACCCAGTTGGCGCGTGCCTCCGGAATTCACTTGGTTTTGGCCACCCAGCGACCATCAGTTGATGTGGTCACTGGTTTGATTAAGGCCAACGTTCCAAGTCGTTTGGCTTTCTCTGTCACCTCGGTAACTGACTCTAGGGTTATTTTGGATCAACCAGGAGCTGAGAAACTTATCGGTCAAGGTGATGCACTGTTTTCCCCAATGGGCACAAATAAGCCGATACGA
>WLGC01000089.1 GCA_009703465.1 Actinomycetota bacterium
ACGCGAACAACAATTGACGGACCATCGATCTTAAAGAATCTGCGGGCAGCGGCACGAGTATCCGAGAAACCAAAACCGTCCGCACCTAGGGTTGCATAGTCTCCAGGGACCCAGGCGCGAATTTGATCCTGAACTGCGTGCATGAAGTCACTTACACCCAAGAAAGGACCGGGAGCAGTCTTAAGTTTTGCAGTTAGGTAGGCATCGGGGATTTCGTAGTTTGGATTTAGGAACTTTGCTTCATCACGTAATAATCCATCGCGGCGAAGTTCACTCCATGAAGTAACAGACCAAATATCAGCTGATACTCCCCAGTCCTCAAGTAGAAGTTGCTGAGCTTCGTAGGCCCATGGCACGGCAACTCCGGATGCCAAGATCTGCGCCTTAGTTCCCGGGTTTGCATTATTGCTAACTCGGTGAATTCCTCGAACAATTCCATCAACATCAACGTCGGCAGGCTCTGCCGGTTGAACGTATGGCTCGTTATAAACAGTCAGGTAGTAAATGCAGTTCGGATCTTGATGTGCCCCGCCATACATTCTTTCTATACCGCTTTTTACGATGTGAGCAATTTCATATCCGTAAGCAGGGTCATAGCTGATTACCGCATTATTTGTTGAGGCAATAAGCGGGGAGTGGCCATCAGCGTGCTGCAGGCCTTCACCGGTGAGAGTTGTTCTTCCAGCGGTGGCACCAATTAGGAATCCTCTAGAGAGTTGGTCAGCAGCTGCCCAAATTGAATCAGCGGTGCGTTGGAATCCAAACATCGAATAGAAGACATAGAAAGGAATCATTGGCTGACCCTGAGTGGCGTAACTTGTTGCCGCTGCAGTAAAGCCAGCCACCGATCCCGCCTCATTAATCCCAGTGTGCAAAATTTGGCCGGCAGTGCTTTCTTTGTAGGCCAATAGTAATTCGCGATCTACAGATAGGTAGTGCTGACCCTGAGGGTTATAAATTTTCGCAGTTGGGAAAAACGCATCCATTCCAAAAGTTCTTGCTTCATCTGGAATGATTGGCACAATTCGCTTACCGAAATCCTCAGACCTTAAAAGATCTTTGAACAGTCGAACAAAAGCCATTGTGGTGGCAACTTCTTGCGTTCCCGAACCACCCTTGGCAATTTTGTAAGCGTCTTCCGGTGGCAGTGAGATGTTTACATACTTACTTCTTCGCTCAGGGAGGTAGCCACCAAGTTCACGACGACGCTCGTGCCTGTATTGAATTTCTGGAGCATCTTGGCCAGGGTGGAAATACGGAGGCATGTACGGATCAGCTTCAAGCTGAGAATCAGTGATTGGGATTCTCAACTCATCACGGAAACTCTTTAGGTTTTCCAGGGTAAGTTTTTTCATCTGGTGGGTGGCGTTGCGACCTTCAAAAGATTTACCGAGAGAGAACCCCTTGATAGTCTTCGCCAGAATTACTGTCGGTTGACCTTTGTGCTCAACGGCGGACTTATAGGCCGCGTACAACTTGCGATAGTCGTGGCCGCCGCGCTTTAGGTTCCAGATTTCGTCATCGGTCATTCCGGAAACTAACTTTGCAGTTCTAGGATCGCGTCCAAAGAAATTCTCGCGAACAAAGGCACCGTCTTCGGTCTTATAAGTCTGGTAGTCACCATCAGGTGTCTTGTTCATCAAGTCCACCAGGGCACCATCGGCGTCATTGGCTAGCAACGCATCCCACTCGCGACCCCAGACAACTTTGATTACATTCCAGCCCGCGCCTCTAAAGAAGGACTCAAGCTCTTGAATAATTTTTCCATTGCCTCGAACCGGTCCATCAAGACGCTGCAGGTTACAGTTCACGACAAAGGTCAGGTTATCTAGTCCATCATTAGCGGCTAGCTGAAGAGCTCCGCGAGATTCAACCTCATCCATTTCGCCATCACCAAGATATGCCCAGACGTGCTGTTGTGAAGTGTCCTTAATGCCACGGCCATCTAGGTAGCGATTAAATTGCGCTTGATAAATTGCGTTGATTGGTGCGATACCCATCGATACAGTTGGGAACTGCCAAAATTCTGGCATCAACCTTGGGTGTGGATATGAAGAAAGTGATCCAGCCGAGTGAGATTTTTCCTGACGGAAACCATCTAGTTGATCGGCGCTTAAACGACCCTCAAGAAAAGCGCGCGCATATGGGCCAGGGGATGCGTGTCCTTGGAAAAACACTTGGTCTCCGCCGGAGGCGTGGTCTTGGCCTTTGAAAAAGTGGTTCAGGCCAACTTCGTAAAGAGAGGCAGATGAGGCAAAGGTGGAAATGTGACCACCAACACCGATGCCAGGTCTCTGGGCTCGGTGCACCAGCATTGCCGCATTCCAACGCATCCAAGCGCGGTAGGTTCGCTCTATTTTTTCATCGCCGGGGAAAACCGCTTCGTTTTCCGGTGCGATGGTGTTCAGGTAGTCGGTGGTTGGCACGATTGGGACATTTAGCTGAAGCTCATGGGAGCGACGAAGCAGGTTCAGCATGATTTCTCTAGCTCGGCCACGACCGTGGACTCTGGCTACCGCATCCAGTGATTCAAGCCACTCACTGGTCTCTTGAGGGTCTAGGTCGGGGGTGTTGACCGCGTATGCATCATTGTTGTTAATTGACAACTGACATCCTGTTCGTGGGGGATGGACAAAGAAAACTCAAAAGCTTTGGTAAAGCCAATAAAAGTTTATGCTGTGTTTTGGATGGAAAAGCTTGTTTTTCAAGTTGGACCCAATAGCCTCGAAAGCAGCCCAAAATAAAGGAGAAAAGAATGTCCCTGATTATCGGAGATGAAGCACCGGATTTTGAACTTCCTAACCAGTTCGGCCAAAACGTTACCCTGGCTGAATTCAAGGGCAAAAAGCCAGTTGTACTGGTTTTCTACCCTCTGTCATTTTCAGGCGTCTGCAAAGGCGAGCTTTGTGAAATTAGGGACAATTTTGCCCGTTTTGAGAACGAAAACGTTGAGCTGATGGCAATATCGGTCGATTCGAAGTACGTTCAGAAGCAATTTGCCGACTCTGAAGGGTATAAATTCTCGGTGTTGGCTGATTTCTGGCCTCATGGCGATGTGGCCAAGCAGTACGGGGTGTTTTTAGAAGAGGCCGGCATTGCCAATCGAGCCACTTTTGTGATCAACACAGATGGAATCCTGGTTGCCAAGTTTGTAACCGCACCGGGCCAGGCCCGCAGCCTAGATGAGTACGATCGAGCACTAGCCGCCCTCTAGATTTTGGACTAACCAAGCGGTTATGGGGTAGGCTCTAGGGGTTGCAAATTAGTGCAATTCTTCAAAAAGGGCCTTTAGCTCAGCTGGTAGAGCGCCACGTTTACACCGTGGATGTCATCGGTTCGATCCCGGTAGGGCCCACCAAATCATCTAAACCCCAGCCTTTCGGCTGGGGTTTAGTATTTCCGGCCTCTGCCTGGGTCTAGGGCCAGGCTTTAGGCGCCCGGCATTAGGATTTGGGTATGAATTCGACAAACCTGACACCGCCGCAACGTCGCTCAATGACCGATGAGCAGATCCAAGAGGCTCTGGGCAACGCCCAAGCCGATGAGGCCGGTATCACCGCCGCAATGGAGCTTTTAGAGACTCAGGCGCAGTTGCGGGACATCGAAAAGATGGAGTTTTCTAGCTGGGTTCTAGAAATGGAGCGCCTGGGAACCCCAGAGTCTCTTTTAGCAATTGAGAATGCCAAGCGTGCCCAACAGGGCCTTCCGCCGGTTGCCGCGCCAGCTGCAGTTGCGCCAGTTCCTGTTGAGGCAGCCCCAATCGCCCCACCGATTGCCCCGGTTGAATCAGTTCCAGTTGAAGATGCTGCAGAGGTGGCTGCGAAACTCAATGAACTTTATTCAAATCCAACCCCACAGGAAATCCCGGCTCCAGTTTTTACTGAATCAGAATTTCAGGCCACTGTTTCAGATACCGATTTATCCAGCGGTTCAGATCTAGATGACTTTGATCGCCTGCTGGCAGCTGAAACCGTCGTTGGTGCCGAAGATGAACTAACTGCTATTG
>WLGC01000009.1 GCA_009703465.1 Actinomycetota bacterium
AATAGCGGTCTCAAGTATGGGTCAATTTTGTCCGTTAAGGTTCCGGGCAGAAAACCAAGGCGCTCACCTGCTTCGACCGCAGGACGAGTGAGAATAATTCTGCTTACTTCTTTTCGCTGAAGTGCCTGCACCGCCTTAGCCATAGCTAAGTAGGTTTTTCCAGTTCCAGCGGGCCCGATACCAAAAACAATTGTTGACTCATCAATTGCGTCAACGTAGTTTTTCTGACCGATAGTCTTTGGGCGAATGGTTTTACCTTTTGAACTCAGAATGCTCTGGCTTAGAACATCAGCCGGGCGCAGCTGGGACTCCATCATTGTTGCGGATTTCCTAAGATCCATCGGCGTTAAGTCTTGCCCATTAGCAATCAATGCCGCCATAGTTTCAATTAGTTCTTTAGCTTTATCCACGTCATCGACCGGACCCTTGATGACAACTTCGTTTCCTCGAGCGTGAACTTCGACCTGCGGATAAGTCTGCTCCAAAGCTTTTAAGAGGCGGTCTTCGGTTCCAAACAGAGAAACCATGGAAACTCCAACGACTTGAATTTTTTCAGTCTTGGTTTTCTGCGAAGCAGGCTGATTCTGAGCTTTAGGCAACCTGATCCTTTGGTGTTCGACTCGTAATGTGCCCGTGGGCATGAAAAACAGTTTGTCCGGCTTCTTCCCCGGTATTGAAACTTAGGCGAAACGAACCAGACGATTTATCCTGAGCGATGTCGGTTCCAAGCTTCATCAGGTCTAGTAATTGGTCTGGTGAGTTTTGAGTGAGTTCTGCAATATTTTTGTGGTGTGCCTTTGGGATAACAAGTATGTGAATAGGCTGCCTCGGGGAAATATCCCAAAAAGCAATTGCGTGCTCAGATTCAGCAACCAAGTTAGCCTGAAGCTCTTTGTTTGCAATTCTGCAGAAAATGCAGTCTGAGTTGATCAATCTTTTCCTCCGGAGACAATTCTACTTCGCGCGGTCTTAGCTATCGCCAGAGATCTGTTTTGGCCATTACGGCAGCTACGGCGGCGACTCCAGCCGTTGAGGTTCTGAGGATTGACTGGCCCAACCGCACCCGCTTGCCCCCAGCGGATTCCAGCTGCTCAAGTTCTTGGGGAGATATTCCGCCCTCGGGACCAACCACTATTGCCAGTGACTGAGGCTGACTAAATTCCATCGAACCAAGGCCCGCTTGGGCAGTTGGGTCAAGAATTAGAACTGAATCAAACTCAGAAATCGTGTGAGCTAGTTCGTTGGTTGCTACTGCGGGTTTTACTATCGGAGTGAAACTACGAAGCGACTGCTTTGCCGCTTCTGTAACGATTGTTTGCCATCTAGCTACAGCTTTTTCTTCCTTTAGGCCGATCCATTTACTAATTGAACGATCAGCCTCCCAGGGAATAACTGAGTGAATTCCAAGTTCGGTTGCCGCTTGAATTGCCAACTCATCGCGATCACCCTTGGCTAGAGCTTGAACTAAAGTTACTCGAATTTCAGGATGGGTTTCCTGCAGCGACTGCGTTACTCGAATTTCAATATGGCTTGAACGAATGTTTTCAATTTCACCGCGAACCCTGTAGCCGGTGCCGTTGCTTAGCTGAATGCTTTCGCCGACTCTCATTCTTCGAACCGATATTGCATGTTTGGCCTCTGGGCCATCAAGTTGAATGATTTCTCCAACTTTTACTTGGCCGCTAAAAGCCTTGGTGAACATTGGTTCAACCACGGTTAGCCTTTACGTTTTCCAGCGAAGCGACCGTGTGATGTAGTGACCAACTTGATTTTTTCGTCTTTTCGAAAACCGGCAAGTGCTCTAAAAAGTTCTTTTTGCTTAGAGTCAAGTTTTGAAGGAGTCACAACTTGAATCGAAATTTTCAAGTCACCACGGCCACTGGCTCGAAGGTGTGTGACACCTTTGCCTTTTACGCTGAGAATAGTTCCAGTTTGCACTCCTGGGTCAATGTCTATTTCTATCTCCCCATCAAATGACTCGATCTTGGATCGAGCACCAAGAACTGCGTCATGCAGCGGAACTTCTAAAACGCAAGTTAGATCATCTCCTTGACGTCCGAAAACATCGTGATCTTTAACCACAATATCCACATACAAATCTCCGTTAGGTCCACCACCAAAGCCAACCTCGCCCTGTGCAGCTAGTTGCAAACGCAGCCCGCTCTCTACTCCAGCTGGAATATTTAGATCAATTGTTCTGCGGGCGCGAACACGACCCTGCCCCCGACAATCCAGACATGGTTCAGGGATTACCTGTCCATAACCACGGCAGGTACCGCAGGGAGCAGAGGTCATTACGTTTCCAAGAAGCGAACGAACCTGCCTTTGAATTTGTCCTGACCCACGGCAAATATCACAGGTCACCGCTGAGGTGCCGGCTCGAGCGCAGGTACCTCTACAACTTTCGCAAAGAACCGCAGTATCAATTTCCACACTCTTGTTAACTCCAAAGATAACTTCGGCCAAAAGAAGCTCAACCCGAATCAATGCATCCTGGCCGCGTTCTGCTCTTGACTTAGGTCCTCTTGATGAGCCACCGCCAAAGAAGGTGTCAAAGATATCTCCGAAACCACCAAAGCCGGCAGAACCAAACGGATCATTTCCACCCATGTCGTACTGTCTACGTGCATCAGAGTCGCTTAGGACTTCATAGGCGTGAGTTACCAGCTTGAACCTTTCTTGCGCCTCTGGTGCAGGATTCACATCCGGGTGTAATTCTCGAGCTAGCTTTCGATAAGCCTTCTTTATTTGATCATCGCTTGCATCGCGCGAAATACCCAGTGCCTCATAGTGATCTGACAAACTAGCCTCAGTTTCCTAGTGATTTAGATAGGTAACGAGCAACCGCACGAACCGCTGAAATATTTGTTGAATAGTCCATGCGAGTTGGTCCAATCAAACCAATCTTGGCAACCGCGCTGCCCTCGCTCTCGTATTCGCTGACCAGCACTGAAGTACTTGATAGTTCTTGCAGAGTATTCTCTCGACCAATTCGTAAACTCACCCCGTTGTTCTCGGTTTGCATTTCGCTAATGAGTTTTAAAAGAACCACCTGCTCCTCGATTGCTTCAAGAACTGGCGAGATGCTTCCCTGGAAATCCTGTTCCAATTTCGCCAAGTTAGAGGTCCCCGCCAAAATCACTTTTTCTTGGCGGTTTTCGTCAACCAAAGCAATGAGGTTACTAATGATTAACTTTGACCATTTACTGCGCTCGCCTGAAAAACTAGTCGGAAGCGAAGCAATTTTTTCGGCCACCGCGGTTAGAGCTAGTCCTGAAATAGCACTTAGAAGTTTTGCTCTCAGTTCAGCGATAAATGTTTCATCAAAGCCAGGTCCTAGTTCTACTACCTGCTGTTGGATTCTTCCGTTATCGGTTATCAAGATAACTAAGACTCTGGTATCAGCGGCTGGAATTAACTCGATATGACGGACTGAGGATTTACCCAATGTTGGGTATTGAACCATGGCAACTTGGTTCGTTAGTTGCGAAAGAAGGCGCACTGTTCGATTCAGGCTCTCGTCAAGGTCGGCGCTACCAGACATGAAATTTTCAATAGCAAGACGCTCTGAATTACTAAGTGGCTTTACCTCGCTTAGGCGATCGACAAATAACCGATAGCCCTTATCGGTTGGCACTCTTCCGGCTGAGGTGTGCGGTGCGTGAATGAGATCTTCATCCTCCAGCAATGCCATATCGTTTCTAATCGTGGCTGCAGAGACACCAAAAGCGTGGCGCTCGACGAGGGACTTGGAGCCCACCGGCTCCTTGCTAGCGATATAGTCCTGGACGATAGCTCGCAAAACCTCGAGACTTCTCTCAGGAATCACAGAACACCTCCGACTTCATTTAATTAGCACTCGACTGACTAGACTGCCAATATTACTCTGAGTAATGAACTCTGGCTAGGAAGGCGAAGGGAATCTAATCCATGAACGACATCAATCCGTATGCAAGAAGAAATGAACCGCTTTCACCCGAAGCCGAAAAGCTTGCCGCCATTTTGGTGCACATCGCAGGTATCTTTCTTGAGTTTTTTGCTCCTTTGCTGGGCTACCTTTTCCTCAAGGACCGCGGGCCGTTCATTAGGCATCATGTGATTGAATCCTTGAACTTTGGAATCACGATGCTGCTTCTGTATGTAGTACTGGCAATTAGCGTCGTTGGTTGGTTTCTATTTTGGGTACCGCCAATCATTTGGACGGTCTTTAGACTTATTGCTGCCTACCGCGCCAGCTTGGGCGACTACTACCGGTTCCCGGTTTCTGTAAGGCTAATTAAGAACTAAGTATTCGTTAGCTGTCGAACCAAAGAATCAGCTAGAAGCCTCCCGGTTAAAGTGAGCACAACTTTGCCAGGCTGATTGTTTTCCACCAAGCCATCGGCAACGAAGTGATCAATAAGGCCAACGGCAGCTGGCGAAAGCTCTTGAATTAGTTCAATTGGCAAACCATCGCTAATTCTTATTTCCAGCAGCACACGCTCTTCAAGTCGAGTTCGAGCGTTTAGAGTCTCCCTAGCCAAAGCTGGGGAAATTCCTTGACTGATTCTTGAGGCATAGGCAGTTGGATGTTTCACATTCCACCAACGAACTCCGCCCATGTGGCTATGCGCACCTGGTCCATACCCCCACCAATCCTGCGAAAGCCAATAGGCAAAATTGTGACTTGATTTATTAGTTGGCATTGAGGCTGGGGCTGATTTTGACCAGTTGCTTATTTCATACCACTGGTATCCAGCAGTAGAAAGCAACTTATCGGCAAGCTCGTATTTATCAGCCTGGAGGTCCTCGTCGACTTCATCCAGCTCACCTGAGCGAATCTGTCGTGCCAGCTTGGTGCCCTCTTCAACAATCAGTGCGTAGGCAGAAATGTGATCTGGCTCAAGAGCAATTGCAGCCATAACGCTGCTCTGCCACTGTTCAATTGACTCCCCCGGTGCTCCGTAAATTAAATCCACGGATGTCTTTAGCCCCACTGCTTTTGCTGCAGCAATCACTTCTGGGAGATTAGCCGGATTATGGGTTCGCTCCAGTGTGGCTAGAACCTCTGGGATTGCTGATTGCATGCCAATTGAAATTCGGTTGAATCCCCCTTCGGCAAGTTTTGCAAGGTATTGCCGATCTACCGAATCAGGATTTGCCTCTGATGTGATTTCAATACCGGGAACAAAATCAAAAGTGTTGCGCAGAGAAGCAAGTATTGACACCAAGTCCTCAGCAGGAATTTGGGTTGGCGTGCCGCCGCCGAAGAAAACTGTAGAAAGTCGTCTGGGCGCCA
Organism: Actinomycetota bacterium; assembly: GCA_009703465.1. GTDB lineage: Bacteria > Actinomycetota > Actinomycetes > Actinomycetales > Microbacteriaceae > Rhodoluna. The sequence goes on from WLGC01000009.1 coordinate 5,279, forward strand.
AGCCAGATTGTTTTAGGACCTGCTCACTTTGAGCAATCTCTGAAATGACTGATTTTGCGTACTCAGATTTGCTAGCACCAGCTAAGTCGCCCGAGGTATACGTATTGAAATCACAGTAGCCACAAATGACATCGCAGAATGGAATGTGAACGTATGCGTGAAAAGTTCTAGATTCAGCATCTAGTGATGATTGCCTAGGTAGTAGTCCATCCTGAGGAGCAGGATCACCAAGCGGCATTGGGGCAGCCACTACTTACCCTTCTTTTCGCCCTTTTTTTCACTATCGGAAGACAGGGCAGCAATAAACGCTTCTTGAGGAACCTCTACTCGGCCAACCATCTTCATGCGCTTCTTTCCTTCTTTCTGCTTCTCCAGCAGTTTGCGCTTACGAGTTATGTCACCGCCGTAGCATTTTGCAAGAACGTCTTTTCGCATCGCACGCACAGATTCTCGCGCAATGATTCTGGCACCAATAGCCGCCTGAATAGGAACCTCAAATTGTTGGCGTGGAATAAGTTCACGAAGTTTTGCAGTGATCATTACCCCGTAGGCATAAGCCTTGTCCTTGTGCACAATGGCGCTAAATGCATCAACCTGCTCGCCCTGTAGCAATAGGTCCACCTTGACTAGTTCACCCTCCGCAAGACCGACCTCTTCATAGTCAAGCGAGGCATAACCTGCGGTCTTGCTTTTTAGTTGGTCAAAGAAGTCAAAAACAATTTCAGCAAGTGGCAGCGTGTATCTAAGTTGAACTCGATCTTCCCCGATGTATTGCATGTCAATCATGGTTCCGCGGCGAGACTGGCAGAGTTCCATCACGGTACCGGTGTAATCCTTTGGTAGCAAGAGCGTGGCCTTCACCATTGGTTCCAAAATTTTCTTGATCTTGCCGCCTGGAAACTCGCTTGGATTGGTGACTGTCTGCTCTTGGCCGGACTCAAGGGTTACTTGATAAACAACAGAAGGAGCAGTAGCAATTAGCTCTAAGCCAAATTCTCTTTCGAGACGCTCGGTCACAATTTCCAGATGCAAAAGCCCTAGGAATCCACATCTAAATCCAAAGCCAAGTGCAACAGAAGTTTCTGGTTCATAAACTAACGCCGCGTCAGAAAGTTTTAGCTTGTCCAAAGCTTCACGAAGCATCGGGTAATCACCGCCATCAATTGGATAAATACCGGAGAAAACCATTGGCTTTGGATCGGCATACCCCTTTAGGGCTTGGGTTGCCGGTCTGATCTTGGTGGTTACCGTGTCACCAACTTTTGATTGGCGCACATCTTTCACACCAGTGATGAGATAGCCAACCTCGCCAACACCAAGGCCTTTGGTTGGTTCAGGCTCTGGTGATGAAACTCCGATTTCCAAAGCTTCGTGCATGGATCTCGTTGACATCATTGTGATTTGTTCACGAGGTGCAAAATGCCCATCAATTACTCGAACGTAGGTGACCACTCCGCGATAGCTGTCATAAACGGAGTCAAAGATCATGGCTCGTGCTGGTGCATCCGGATCGCCAACAGGATGTGGAACGGTAGCAACGATTTTGTCCAAGAGTGCATCAACGCCGACGCCGGTTTTACCGGAAACCCTTAGGCAGTCTTCAGGATTTCCACCAATAAGATTTGCCAACTCTTCGGCATACTTCTCAGGCTGTGCTGCAGGCAAATCTATTTTGTTGAGCACCGGAATAATTTGTAAGTCATTTTCCATGGCCAAATAAAGATTGGCTAGGGTCTGCGCTTCAATTCCTTGCGCCGCGTCAACTAGCAGTACCGCTCCTTCACAGGCTGCCAAGGATCTTGAAACCTCATAGGTGAAGTCAACGTGACCCGGTGTGTCAATCATGTTTAGGGCGTAGGTTTCACCGTTACTTTCCCATGGCATACGAACAGCCTGAGATTTAATTGTGATGCCTCGCTCGCGCTCAATGTCCATGCGATCTAGGTATTGAGCGCGCATTGAGCGCTCATCGACTACTCCGGTCAGCTGTAGCATTCGATCGGCCAAGGTTGATTTACCGTGGTCAATGTGGGCAATAATGCAGAAATTGCGGATCATTGCTGGGTCTGTCTTCGACGGCTCGAGGCGACGGGTGGCACGTGGAGACAAGGTTGACCTTAGCTGTAGAGAGATGACTGATTTAGCCCTCTTATTCTCGCATAGACACTGCCTAGGAAGGCCTTGTTCGGCTCTAGACCAGGCATCTAACGGTTGCCCGATTCGTATCGGGGCTGATAGCATTGAAGTTCTGCTCAAGAGGAGCTTCCTCTTAAGAAAAAATCTTTTAGTTGCTCCTCTTGGGCAACAACCTAAGAAAGCGAACCATGGCAAATATCAAGTCACAGATAAAGCGAATCGGTACCAATCTAAAGGCAACCGAGCGCAACCGCGCTGTAAAAAGCGAGCTGAAGACCGCTATCCGTGCAACCAGAGAAGCAGCAGCATCAGGCGACAAAGCCGCAGCTGCATCGGCTCTTGCTCTTGCTACCAAGAAGCTAGACAAAGCAGCTTCAAAGGGTGTCATTCACAAGAACCAGGCTGCTAACCGCAAGTCAGCACTAGCCAAGAAGGTTTCTTCAATCTAGTTCTAAACAAGATTTACAAGAAGGTCCCGGCCATTACGTTCGGGGCTTTTTTATTTACTGGCAATAACGCCCGGTTTACCTGCGTAAAACCCAATGCCAACTTGAATCACTGTCAATCCAGTAATCACAGAAAAACTAAGCGGCCAACTGCTGGTGACGATTGCAAAGTAACCAACCAGAAAAGTTCCGATCGCCGCAAACAGGTAACCGACCCCCTGGGCTAAAGATGAAAGCTGAGTGGTTTGGGCTTGGCTGGAAGCGCGCGAGCTGATCAAAGAAAGCGCAAGCGGAAAAGTCGCTGCCATACCAAAACCGATAAGTATGCAGGCAAATAAAAGCAACGAAGTGCTGGCCGTGAACAAAACCGATGTGAAGAGAATAAAGCCAGCTAACGTAACCAAGCTCGCTCCGGCCGCCCAAAAGGATAAGGATTTGAACTTACCTAGAAAATAAGAAACCACCAGACCGCTTGGGATTCCAATAGCGCTTGCAAAACCTAGATAGTTGCCAGCATCTTGAGCAGTTACTCCGATCGAGAGAAGTGCAGTTGGCATCCAGCCGAGTAGTGAATAGAAGCCGAGTGATTGGATTCCAAAGAAAAACACAATTGCCCAGGCAATTGGTGAGCGATTTACTGCCGCTTTTTCCTCGGCGGCGATACTTGCTACCTGAGGTATGTGTTTGATTTGATTCATGGTCTGAGGCACCCAAAGGACTATGGCCAGGAACACCGGAACAATCCAGATAGCTAGCGCCAGATTAAAGCCGCCTAGAAAATTACTGGATGGAACCGCAACTGAAGCGGCCACGCTGGCTGAAATTCCCAGCACAGTTGTGTAGGCGCCGGTGATTAGTGGTACCCGATTTGGAAACTGTATGCGAACCACAGTTGGCAGGAGAACGTTGGCAATTGCTATTGATAAACCGGCCGCGACTGTACCGATTAGGAGTCCTGGGTAGCCAAAAAATATTCGAAAACTTAAGGCCAACGCTAAAAGCATCAGGACATTTAGCATCGCTCGGTTGAGACCAAACCTAGAGACTAGCCATGGACTGGCAAAGGCTCCGAGCCCAAAGCAAAACACGGGCGCCGCTGCCAGCAAACTTATTTGCGCTGAGCCAATTCCAAGTGTTGATTGAATTTCCTCAAGTAGCGGACCAAGTGATGCAACCGGCGGGCGAAGCGCAATGGCAATAAAGGCAATTGCTAAAAACCCCAGCAAGCCAAACTTTGTTTTAGTCAACTAGTTGGCCCCAGATTGTTTGACTGAAATTATCCCCTTGGCTGAGATTAGGTTTATCAGTTTTTCAAGTGAGTAAATCGGATCACGCTCAGCACCTTTGGCTGCAGCGTCAGCAGTCGCCAAAGCTTTGATTGTCTCGGCCAAACCATCGTCACTCCAGCCCGCTAAATCTTTTCTTGCTCTATCTATCTGCCACGGTGCCATGCCAAGGCTGGCGGCAGAGGCGGCGCGATTTCCGTAAATCTTTGCCATCTGCCTAATCTTCATTGAGATGGCTGCCACCAGCGGAACTGGGTCCGCACCGGTAGCCAGAGCGTGTCTAAGTAGCGCAATTGCCTCGCCAGATTTTCCAGCAAGTGCAGCGTCTGCGACTTTGAAAGCGTTTGTTTCTACTCGCCCGCCATAGTACTCATCAACAATTTCTTCCGTTATGGATTCAGCACTGTCAATCAATAGCTGAGAGCAGGCGGCAGCAAGTTCTGCTAAATCATCGGCGAAGGCGTCCAGCAGGGCCCTAACAGCACCGACAGTAATTTTCCTTTGGGCGGCGGCAAATTCGCCTTGAATAAAAGCTTGTCGCTCTGAATCTTTCTTGATCTCGGCGCAGGAAATCTCAGCGGCAAATTCTGATTCTCGAATTGCCTCTACTAATTTTTTGCCACGAACACTCGAGCCATTGTGTCTAATGATCACAGTGGCGTCCTGAGTTGGATCGGCCAAATAGCTGAGCCCATCAAGAATCAACTCATCACTGCACTTTTCGACTCCACGGATAAGCACCAAGCGAGGTTCAGCAAACAAAGAAGGGCTAGTGAGATTTAGTAAAGTGCCGCCGGCATAATCTGCCGCATTAATCTCGTGCACCTCTAGAGCAGAGTCCTTATTCCTGAGATCTTCGCGAATACTGCGAATTGCCCTTGAGGCAAGGTATTCCTCCGGGCCAGATACAAAAACAATGGGGGCAGGCGAAGCATTTCGCCAATCCATCTGCTTTGCTCGGTTCACTTGAACAGCCTAATCCTGCCTTGAGGAAGAAACAGCAAGGCCACCCTCGCTTGGGCTAATTGCCACTGAGCCAAGTAAATCCGTTCTGGCAATAACCGAGCCAACCTGTTCCAGCAAATTTAGGGTCCTTTTTGTTGGATGGCCATAGCTGTTATCGGCTCCCACCGATACCAGGCTCAAATCTGGACGTAGCTCCTCGATTAGTTCCGGATACTGATCCGCAGAGCCGTGGTGGGCAACCTTTAAAACCAGCGGAAGTTTATGAATACGTTGCGCACTGAGCCAGTTCCCGGTAGCCGAAATTCTCATCTGCGCTTTCTCTCCTGTGTCGGCAAGAGTAAGCAAATTGAATTCCGGTGACTCCCAGAACATTGCAACACTGGCATCATTTGAATCTTCACTACCGGCAGCATCTTTATTTGGCGAAAGCACAGTCCACGAGAAGTCACCGAGCTGACCTGAAGTACCCTTTTCAACTTCGATCATTCTTAGTCCTAAAGAATTGAGATAAGTATTTGTGCCAGTTGCGGCCCAGCGCTCATCTTTGAATGGGCTGATCAGAACAGTGCCGATAGATCGATTATCTACTGCCCCTCTAACTCCGCCAACGTGATCCAAATCAAAGTGAGTTAGTACCAATAAATCAATTCGGCTAATTCCTAACTCTGTCAGGCAACTATCAATTTGCTTGTCGTTTCTACCAACATCAACTAACGCTACTGCCCCCTTGGACCTAATCACCAGAGCATCTCCCTGACCAACATCACAGTTGACCAGCGTCCAATTTTGGCTTGACCAAGTGATGGATCGAACCTGGCCAAAAAGAATTGCTCCCAAGCTGATTGCAGAAATTATCGCCAGCGAAGTAATTCCGATGTTTCGAAGGCCGGTGGGTTCTGCTCTAAGCCAAAGCAAGCTGGCAAGGATTACTGCCAGTGCCGCTAGCGCGCCAAGGACTCCGGTAGGCCAAGCTAAGCGATTTAGTGGCAACTCAGAAAAAAACTGGGCGATCCAAACAATTGCGCTGGCACCAAAGGAAGCCAAGTAGAAAAGGAATTGCGAAAGCCAGGGCACTGGGATTGAGAAAACTACCGCCGCAATTCCAAGGACAGTGATTGGTGCAACTAAAGGTTCGGCAAGTATGTTTGCCGGTATTGAATAGGTGGCTAGGCCTGACTGTAGTTGCAAAAGAATAGGTAGGCAAAAAACCTGAGCTGAAATAGCAATGGCTAGGCAAATCGCTAACCACTTGGGCATGTGAGAGGAAAATTTTCTGACCAGCGGTTCGGTAAGAATCAAAAGTCCTGCAGTTGCTGCGGTAGATAGTAAAAACCCGTAGTCGGTGGCTAGCCAAGGATCTGCGATCAATAGAACCATTACCGCTAGAGCAAGTGCGGCTAGGGCGGCTGATTTCCTGCCCAGTGAAATTGCAATCAGCACCGCCGCCGCCATTACCGCTGCTCTGAGCACACTTGGTTGAGCCCCAACTAAAAGAACGTAGGCCACCAGGGTTAGTAACCCAAGCGATAATCGGACCCACTTACCTCCACCCATTCTTCTAATCAGTAGGTAGGCCATCGCCAAAACAATTGCGCAGTTGGCTCCCGAAACAGCCGTTAGGTGAGTTAGCGAAACAGCTTTCATTTCGTCTTTGAGTTCTTGGCTTACCAAGGTTGTGTCGCCAATAGCTAAACCGGCAACCAGACCCATTGATTCTGGAGTTACACCTCGAGCATTATCAAGAAATGAATTCCGAACGCTAGTTATAAATTGCTGCTGCGCCTGAGCTTCTGCTTTCAGCCTGGGCTTATCTTTACAGCTAGATCTAAAGCCGGATCGACCATTTGATTCTGCTGGTCGAAGCTCCAGCCGGCAGCTGTAAATTTGCCCAGTTGCAGCAATAGAGAATTCCTGGCCGCCACTGATTTCTCCTCTAACGGAAACAGTTTCAGTTGTTTCACCTAAATCAATAGAGAGTAATTTAATACTTGCTTGATAAATCTGAAAATTCTCTATGTATCTAGGAGAATCTAAAATCATAAAACTCGCCGAGCCCGAGGCAACATTAGCAATCGGCTCTTTGAGCAATTCTGGTCGCGCCGCCGAGTACTGAATTGCCAGCGAACTAAGACCAGCAACAAGCCCACAGATAAACACCAACCAGAATCGCTTCATGGCAGCTAGAGCAAACTCAAGGTAATGACCAAAATTACCCAGAGGCTGCCAGCCGCTAGCCACATGATCAAAGGATTACCTCATCTTTGATGCCAGCAAATAACTTGTCTCCGATACCGCTGATGTTTAGCAGGTCTTCTTTTTTCTTGAATCCGCCATTAGCTTCTCGCCAATCAACAATTCGACCAGCAAGCGCTGGACCCACTCCAGGTAACTGTTCGAGCTCAAGAGCACTTGATTGATTAAGACTTATTCGCGAGTTTTTTGAATTGGGTCCGGCTGCAGCTGGGGCTTCACCGGTTCTGAAAACTACTACCTGCTCCCCGTCAGATAATTCACGAGCTAGGTTGACGCTACTTTGATCAGCCAACTTACTTAGACCGCCGGCAGCAAAAACCGCGTCCATCAGCCTGGCTCCAGATTTCAGTTGGTAGATACCAGGAGCTTGCACTTCGCCAACTACATGCACAAAAATTTCAGCTGGTTTGACGATTACTTCTGTCTCATCTGCTTGTGCCGGA
>WLGC01000090.1 GCA_009703465.1 Actinomycetota bacterium
AGTTGGCGCGGTGTAGAAAATACTGACTTTGTATTTTTCAATAACACTCCACCAGCGACCAAAGTCAGGTGTATCTGGGGTGCCCTCATAAATAACCTGGGTAGCACCATTTGCCATTGGACCGTAGATCACATAGCTGTGACCGGTGATCCAACCGACATCAGCGGTGCACCAGTAGACATCTTTTTCGGCATGTAGATCAAAAACATTTTTGTGGGTATAAGAAGTTTGAGTTAGATACCCTCCGGTGGTGTGAACAATTCCCTTTGGCTTGCCGGTGGTACCCGATGTGTAAAGAATAAAGAGCGGGTGCTCAGCGTTAAATTCTTGCGCCTGGTGCTCATCGCTTACTTTGGCAAGTTCCTCTGCCCAATCAAGATCGCGTCCAGCAGTCCAGGAAATTTCCTGGTTAGTGCGCTTGACCACCAAAACATTTTCTACTGAGGCACATTGATTATCTGAAAGCGCTTCATCAACGGCTGGCTTTAGAGCGGTTGCTTTTCCTTTTCGGTAGCCACCATCAGCGGTGATAACAAGTTTTGCCTGAGCATCGTTAATTCTGGTGCGCAATGAGTCGGCGGAGAAGCCACCAAAAACCACAGAGTGCACAGCACCGATTCGAGCTACCGCCTGCATAGCAATAACTGCTTCTGGAATCATCGGTAGATAAATCGCTACGCGATCACCGGCTTTGATTCCTAATCCGCTCAGCACATTTGCTGCGCGCTTTACCTCTTTTGTGAGCTCTGCATAGGTGTAAGTTTTTGTATCACCCGGTTCACCCTCAAAGTAAATTGCCACCCGATCACCATTACCGGCTTCAACGTGGCGATCAAGACAGTTATAGGAAACGTTTAGTTCGCCATCGTCAAACCAACGCGCAAAAGGAGCATTGCTCCAGTCCAAAGTTTTTGTGAATGGCTTGTGCCAAGAGAGTTGATTTGCCTGCTTTGCCCAAAACCCAAGCCGATCAGCCTTCGCCTCAGCGTAGAGACTTTCTTTAGCCACCGCGTTCGCGGCAAATGCAGCCGAGGGGGCAAAGCGACGGGTTTCAGCAGACATCAAGGGCCTTCTTGAGCCAAGGGGTTATTGCTTGCTCGCTGTAATCTTGGCACAAAAATAGTTGGTCAAAAAGGGAATGAAATGTTCGGATAACCGATTATCCTAAAGAGTCAGCCCTAGTTGCTGACCTGCGATATCAGTTTTCAAATTGGTATCGCTAGGCCCCAGACTCTTCCCCCAAGAGGCTGGGGCCCCTTAATTTCTGGATTTTCAAGCATTTTCCACAGATATCAAAAATCCTGCTTTGCCGGCACCAGCCTGGGGTTGGCTAGGCGCGTGCGCGAGTTGGAAATTCTGGGGCCCAAACTGGGTGGTCTACTGACTATGCCCGGGGTCACCGATCTTCTTGTCAATGGTTTCAATCAAGTTTGGTTGCAAAGAACAGGAACAGGCTCTGGTTTCGAAGGTGAATCAGCCTCAGCCGCTCGTCTTGAGCAAATCACCAGTCCTTTTGAATCCGAGGCAGAACTTGGGGAGCTGGCACAGGAAATCATTGCCAACGGTGGTCGGCATCTTGATCAAGCCAACCCATTTGCTGATGTTGCAATTGGGACTGAGGCCACCGGTGGAATAAGAGTGCATGCGGCACTTGCCTCTGGCTGCAATCCAAAAACTCATTTATCAATCAGAGTTCACTTGAATCGGCTCTATGGGCTAGATCAACTTTTGGAACTTGAAATGTTTAGCATGCAGCAGTATCAATTGTTGAGCCGGATGCTCTCCGCCAAAGAAAGTTTTCTTATTTCCGGTGCCACCGGAAGCGGAAAAACAACTCTACTTCGTGGCCTACTTTCTGAATGTGCCGGTGAAAGAATTATCGCCCTCGAAGATGTCGCAGAAATTTCAATTCCAAACCCTAATTTTATTTCATTGCAGACGAGGCAAGCCAATATCGAAGGACGCGGAGAAATAAACCTAGAGCGTCTAGTACGAGAAGCTCTTCGAATGCGCCCTGACCGATTGGTTGTTGGTGAAGTGCGCGGAGTAGAACTTTTAGTGATGCTGCAAGCACTAAACACTGGTCACAGAGGTGCCGGCGCAACCATTCACGCAAACTCCATCACCGACGTTTTACCTCGGGTAAATGCAATTGCCAGAAGTGCCGGTGTCGATGCTGCTTCAATTGCTGAACAAATGAAAGCTGCATTTGCCTGGATCATCCATGTGGATTCCAGAAAGGTTGTTGCCATTGAAAAACTTAGCTAGTGCGCAGCAACCAATGCTGGCAGCCAGCACAATTCGCCAAGTGGTAGCGCTAGTTGGCGCTGGGTTGCCAGCGACCCAGGCAAAAAATATGACCCAAGAAAAAATTAACCAGTTTTCACCCCTGCAGGCTCAGCAGTTTGAATTCATTTGGGGGCTGGCCTTTCAAATTGGCGGACCAATCACGCTCACCCTTGAGCGATTAGCAGAAGTATTCGACCGGCAGCAAAAGAACCTGAGTGAAATCCAGTTAGCCTTTGCCGGGCCGCAGGCCACGGCCAGGCTCGTGAGTTGGCTGCCCTTGGCAGCGCTTGCCCTAGCCCAACTAGTTGGCATGAACCCATTTGGCGCCATCACCGGCTCTATTGCTGGGTTGGTATCAGTGTTGCTGGGGCTAGGGCTTCTAGCAGTAGGGCAGCGCTGGAGCAAAAGACTTCTAGAGAAAGCAGATTCCAAAGCATTGGATCCTGGAGCTTTCATTGATGCGGTGCTAATTGGTTTGCAGGCTGGCTTACCACTTAGAAAATCCGAGGCGGCGGCTAAGGAGCATTTCAAAGTTGTCTTCCAGCAAGAGGTCACAGAAAAAGACATTGCCGTGATCAAATCCGTTGCTGAACTAGCTAGAGACTCAGGTGCTGCACTGACAAAAATATTAGCTGCCGAAGCTGATCAACTGCGCGAGCAAGAGCGTTATGAAATTTCAGAAAAAATTGCACGGCTTGGAATCAGGCTATTGATTCCACTTGGGGTTGCCGTGCTGCCAGCATTTATTTTGATTGCCATTGTTCCAATTGCAATAAGTCTGCTGTCAAACGGACAGCTCTAGAAAGGATAAAAATGAAACGAATAATCACCGATGAAACCGGGGCCGCTACCGCTGAGTATGCAATTGCAACTATGGCAGCGGTGGGCTTTGCTGGATTGCTGGTAGTAATAATGAGATCGGATGAAGTCAGAACAATTCTGTTTGACCTAGTTCGAAGTGCGCTAACTTTTACCAACCCAAATGGTGAGACGCAAGTCGCGGAGTAATTCCAATTGGCTAATTTTCAATCAGCGAGGTTCAGTAACTGCCGAGCTTGCTATGGCACTTCCTGCGGTGGTGTTAGTCATTTCCATCACGCTGGGAGCATTTGCACTACAAATCGAGCGTATGAAAATAGTTGGTGTCGCAGCAACGGCAGCTCGGGCGATTGCCAGGGGAGAGAATCCAGATTTGGTTTCGGGCTTAGTTGCCGAAATGCAAGGGGCGCCGCTGGGAGCAGAATTGGAAATTGTTTTCCGCGAGGAATTGGCCTGCGTGATTTTGAGTCAGGCATTTGAGCTACCCGGCCTTGAGGCAAAGCTGTTTGACCTAACCGAGACTCACTGCGCCAGAAAGCTTGGCCTTTGAACTCGGATCAAGGTTCGGGCACGGTTTTAGCTCTGGCAGCTGTAGCAATGGCAATTTCGGTGTTCAGCATTAGCCAGATAATTGCTCAAAATCTGCTGATTCAGCAAAGAGTTCAGGTGGTCACCGAGACCATGGCTCTAGCTGCCGCCGATGCGCTGAGGGGCCTAAATTCTGGGTTTCCATGTCCGGTTGCGGCCCAAATTGGCCAAATAAGCTCGGTTGAGCTTGACAGGTGTCGTATTGTCGGATTC
>WLGC01000091.1 GCA_009703465.1 Actinomycetota bacterium
GATATCGGAAAGCCAGCCACTCGAAAACTAGAGCCTGGTGGGGCAGTTAGCTTCTATCACCACGATATGGTCGGCTCCAAGCTAACCGTAAAGCGGATGCGGGCACTGAAATTTGATAACGACACCATAAAGGCCGTAGCCCTGCTGGTTGAACTACACCTGCGTTTCTTTGGCTATAGCGATCAGTCTTGGACTGATTCCGCTATTCGCCGCTATGTCAGAGATGCCGGTGAGCAGTTGCTTCGACTGCATGCTCTGACCCGAGCTGATGTCACCACCAGAAATCAGAAAAAAGCTGACCGGTTATCGCATGCCTATGACGATCTGGAAAAGCGCATCGGGGTGATTATGGAGCAGGAGGAGCTAAATGCCCTGCGGCCTGATTTGAGCGGTGAAGACATCATGCGAATTCTTGATTTGAAGCCGTCGCCTGAGGTGGGCAAGGCCTACAACTTTTTGATGGAACTGCGCCTAGAAGAAGGTGAGCTGGGGCCTGAGGAGGCCGAAAGACGCTTGCTTGATTGGTGGCGGGCACGCTAGAGTAGGCAGGTTGCGAATTTTGCAACTAGTTATATGCAATTACCCTCCTGTCATGGAAATCCCATGGCCGTTCTAGTCCAAAGGAGGTGGGTTAGTTATGCATAAGTACGAACTCATGGTAATTCTCGATCCAACCATCGAAGAAAAAACCGTTCAACCATCCCTAGATAAATTCCTTAACGTAATTCGTAATGCCAAGGGCACCATCGACAACGTTGACATCTGGGGCCGTCGCCGTCTTGCTTACGAAATCGCTAAGCACTCAGAGGGCATCTACGCAGTGGTCAACATGACCTCAACCTCAGAAGCTGTTGTTGAGCTAGACCGTCAGCTTTCAATTTCTGAAGCTGTACTGCGCACCAAGGTTCTTCGCGCTGAAGAGGCAATCGTAAAGATTGTTCCGGTTGATGTTCCTGACTTCTCAAAGTCAGAGGATTCACCGCGCAAGGGTCCACGTAAATCAGCTCCTCGAAAGAGCGAGTAATTACAAATGGCCGGCGAAGTAAACATCACCGTAGTTGGCAACCTTGCCGACGATCCAGAACTTCGATACACCCAGGGTGGAATAGCTGTTGTCAGCGTGCGAGTGGGATCAACTCCTCGTACCTATAACAAGAACACCAGCACTTGGGAAGATGGCGAAACTGTTTGGATGCGCTGCACTGCCTGGCGTGAAGTTGCTGAGAATGTTGCTCAGTCACTAACTAAGGGTGCACGTGTAGTTGTAACCGGTCGCTTGAAAGCACCTTCTGCTTATCAGTCTGCACAGGGTGAAGCACGCGCTTCACTTGAACTAGAGATTGAAGAAATTGGTCCTTCTCTAAAGTATGCAACTGCATCAGTTACCCGTCGCGCTCGTGAAGCTGGCTCAAACGCCGGTGCCGCAGCTGTTGCCGGTGACCCGTGGGGCGATGCTCCAGCAAAGGCTGCACCTTCAAAGCCAGCAGACGACGCTTGGGCAAACCCAGGTGCTCCAATGTCTGGTGACGACACTCCGTTTTAATTTTTAAACTTTATTTTTCCTAAGGAGAAAAACAAATGGCTTTATCAAAGAGCGATCCACGTAACGCAGCTAAAAAAGCTGCGCCAAAGCGTGCATCGAAGTTTCAAAAAGATGTTCCTGCGAAACCAATCCGTGTTGGCGTAATTGATTACAAAGACATTGCTACCCTTCGCAAGTTCGTATCCGACCGCGGCAAAATTCGCGCTCGCCGTATCACCGGTGTTTCAGTTCAGGAACAGCGCCTAATTTCCCGTGCCGTAAAGAACGCTCGCGAGATGGCTTTGATGCCATACGCAGGTGCAGGCCGCTAAGGAGAACTCGAATGTCAAAAATTATTCTTACTAACGAGGTTTCAGGCCTCGGATCTGCTGGCGATGTTGTTGAGGTAAAGAACGGCTTTGCTCGTAACTACCTTCTTCCTCGCGGCTTTGCAGTGCTATGGACCAAGGGTGGTGAGAAGCAGGTTGATTCAATCAAGGCTGCTCGCGACACTCGTGCTCTAGCAACTGTTGAAGAAGCCAACACCCTAAAGGCTCGTCTTGAGGAGAAGGCAGTACGCCTTACCTATAAGGCTGGCGTTGGCGGTCGTCTATTTGGTTCAGTCAAGACCTCAGATGTTGCAGCAGCAGTTGCAGCAGCAGGACTTGGCGAAATCGACAAGCGCAAGATTGCCTTTGTCTCACCAATTCGCAACACCGGAGAGCACCTAGCCACCGTTCGTCTACACGGCGACACCGTAGCTACCATCACCCTTCAGGTAAGCGGCAAGAAGTAATAAAGCTTTCACCTAAAGACCCCCGAGAAATCGGGGGTCTTTTGCTTTGGGTGGTTGCCGAAGGTTTTTCCGGCAAAATGGCAATTTATGTGGATAACCTGGCTAAAACTGTGGATAACTGGGGGTCAAAGAGCAGTTATCCACAACCTTTAGGCGTAGGTTGAGAGTTTTCTGATAAAGGTTCTCCCCAGCCTTAAGGTGGCTGGATTACTGGGCATCTAGGGGAGTTTCCACATATTGCTCACAGGGTTATCCACAACTTATCCACACGCAAGACGGCGTGTCAGGGTAGTTATCCACATTCCTGTGCACAGCCTGTTTTTAGGAAATCGTGTCGCTGGTGGATGCTAGACAAGTATCGGTCTGAGATAAGACCAGAGATTGGATTTTGATGTCACTTTTAGCTGTTCCCCCGGTAGATCCAAGCCGCGGCAATGAGCGCATGCTGCCAAACGATATGTTGGCTGAGCAAAGCGCACTTGGTGGAATGCTGCTATCCACAGAGGCAGTTGCAGAAGTTCAAGAAACAGTTCGCGGAGTGGATTTCTACGCACCAAAACACGAAACCATCTTTGATGCAATTCTTACTTTGTTTGCAAAAGGTGAACCAACAGATGTCATCACTGTCACCGATGAACTAACTAAAACCGGAAACCTAATTAAAGCCGGTGGTATTGATTACCTACACACACTTACCTCAATTGTTCCAACTGCAGCTAACGCTTCGTTTTACGCGCAGATTGTTGCCGAGAAAGCAACACTTCGTCGTCTTGTTGAAGTTGGCACAAAAATTGCGCAACTAGGCTACGCAAATGAAGGTGAAGTTGAAGAACTTGTAAACCAAGCGCAGTCAGATGTTTATTCTGTGATGCGCGGCAGTGTTCGTGAAGACATTGTTGATCTAAGTGTTTCGCTTGAAGCTGCAATTTCTGAAATTGAAACTGCACAATCACGTGGTGGTGACATGACCGGTGTGCCAACTGGTTTTGCTGAGCTTGATGAAATGACACATGGTTTGCACGGTGGACAATTTATTATTTTGGCAGCACGTCCTGCGGTTGGTAAATCAACTCTTGCTCTTGACTTTGCACGTAACGCAGCAATCAAACACAATCGTGCAACTGTTTTCTTCTCACTGGAAATGGGTCGCTCAGAAATTGCGATGCGTATGCTTTCTGCGGAAACACAAATTCCACTTCAGAATCTTCGTAAGGGTGCCATCGGCGATGCCGACTGGACTCGCATCGCTGCAATTCGCGGTCAAATAAATGACGCACCACTATTTATTGATGACTCACCAAACATGACCCTGGTTGAGATTCGCGCCAAGGCTCGTCGACTAATGCAGCGCGTTGATCTAAAGATGATTGTGATTGATTATCTGCAGCTGATGACATCGGGTAAAAAAGTTGAATCACGTCAGCAAGAAGTTTCTGAGTTCTCTCGTGCACTAAAACTTTTGGCAAAGGAACTTAATGTTCCAGTAATTGCAATTTCAC
>WLGC01000092.1 GCA_009703465.1 Actinomycetota bacterium
AGCCGCCGAATGTCTGCTTACGCTCAATGGCAATTTTGTTAGATGCCTTCAGTGCGTGGAATAAAACGGTGTAGAAGTAAATGTTGGTGAAGTCGATTCCTTCTTCTGAACCGTAGTGAACGCGCTCACGAGCTAGGTAGCCGTGCAGGTTCATCTGACCAAGGCCGATAGCGTGTGACTGCTCGTTGCCGTACTTGATTGAGGTAACTGAATCAATGCTGCTTAGATCCGATACCGCGGTTAGCGCGCGGATTGCTGCCTCAATGGTTCTTGCAAAATCAGGTGAGTCCATTGCCATAGCAATGTTCATTGAACCCAGGTTGCAGGAGATGTCCTTACCAACTTCGTTGTAGCTGAGGTCAGCGTTGTAGGTAGTTGGAGTGTTTACCTGCAAAATCTCAGAGCAAAGGTTTGACATGTTGATACGACCGGCGATTGGGTTCTCGCGGTTTACGGTGTCTTCGTAAACGATGTATGGGTAGCCAGACTCAAACTGAAGCTCAGCAATGGTCTCAAACAACTGACGAGCCTTGATCTTGGTCTTCTTGATGCGAGAGTCGTCAACCATCTCCTGGTACTTCTCAGTTACCGAGATATCGCTAAACGGAACTCCGTAAACCTTCTCTACGTCATAAGGAGAGAACAGGTACATGTCTTCGTTGTTCTTAGCTAGCTCAAGGGTGATGTCTGGAACAACAACACCTAGGCTCAGGGTCTTGATACGAATCTTCTCATCGGCGTTTTCACGCTTTGTGTCTAGGAACTTCATGATGTCTGGGTGGTGCACGTTTAGATAAACCGCACCGGCTCCCTGACGAGCACCTAGCTGGTTTGCGTAGCTAAATGCATCCTCCAGCATCTTCATAACTGGAATTACACCGGATGACTGACCCTCAATCTTTTTGATTGGTGCGCCAGATTCGCGAATGTTGGTTAGTGATAGTGCAACACCACCACCGCGCTTTGAAAGCTGTAGTGAAGAGTTAACTGCACGAGCGATTGACTCCATGTTGTCTTCGGTGCGAAGTAGGAAACAGGAAACATATTCACCGCGCGACTTTTTTCCGCAGTTTAGGAAAGTTGGGGTAGCTGGCTGGAAACGACCGGTGATCATTTCATCAACCAACATCTTTGCTGTGTTCTCGTTGCCCTCGGCAAGAGTTAGCGCAACCATTACTACACGGTCTTCAAAACGCTCTAGGTAACGGGCACCATCAAAAGTCTTTAGTGCGTATGAGGTGTAGAACTTAAACGCACCTAGGAATGATTCAAAGCGGAACTTATATGAGTAAGCAAGCTTGGTGATTTCTTCAATGAACTCAAATGAGTACTTCTCTAGAAAGTCTGGCTCGTAGTATTCGTGCTCGACTAGGTAGTCAATTCTTTCGCGCAGTGAGTGAAAGAACACGGTACTCATGTTCACGTGCTCAAGGAAGTACTCTCTGGCCGCTTCTTTATCTTTGTCGAACTGGATCTTCCCGTTGGCGTCATACAGGTTAAGCATCGCGTTTAGCTCGTGGTAGCTGTAGTTACCGCGAGGCTTGTCTTTTACTGTTGTTTCCAAAGGAGTTCCATCTTTTCTTTTACGGTGGATACATCGTATTGCGTACCCAGGACTTCGAACTTGTATATCAGCGGTGCGCCGGTTTTTCTTGCGATTACCTCGCTTGCCCGGCAGAACTTATCGCCAAAGTTTGTATTTCCGGCCCCCACGACCCCCCTGAGGTTCTGGCGATTGACCGGGTCGTTAAGAAAACGAATTACTTGCTTTGGCACACTTGTATCATCGTCCCCTAACCCGTAGGTCGGGGTGAACAACACAAATGGTTTTGAAACTTGAAGGTGCTCGTCTGTTGGATAAAGCGGGATCCGATGATTTGGAATCCCTAGCTTGTCAACAAATCTTTTTGTGTTTTCCGAGACGTTTGAGAAGTAAACGACATCAAACATTTGTTTTTGGCGAAGGTTTGATTTTGGGAAACACTGGCTCGTAGTTGGTTGGTTTTATCTATTTGTTTCTAAAGACTTAGGCTGCTGCTATTTCGGAGATTTTGTCTGGTCTGAAACCTGACCAGTGAGTGTCACCGGCAATAACCACAGGTGCAGCGGCATAACCCAAAGACTTGACTAGCTCCATCGCTGCCTCGTCCTGGCTCATGTCGATCACCGCGTACTCCAATTCGTTGCGATCAAGCAACTTCTTGGTGCTGTCACACTGGACGCATGATGGCAGGGTGTAAACGGTGATACTCATGGAAACTCCTCGAAAATGGTTCTAAACCAGCTTCGGTTGACTGGGCCTCTTCTGGGACTTACCTAACCGGTAAATCACAGGATTTTCCCCCGAAAAATGGCTTATTTAGTTGTGTTGCGAGTTTATGCCACAAGATGTAGTTATTGCAAGACCTGACGGCGTGTCGTGGAAAAGACTATTTTTGGCTGTTTTTTGAGGCTTTTTTAGCCTCTAAAAGCGGCTTTTCGCCGGCCTGGGACTGGCGCATTTCGGCCTCAATTTTGGCGTAGGCACGGCGCTCATTGGAATCAGCCCTAAAAATACTGCGCATCAGCACATAAACCACAACGCCCATCAGAGTAGGCGGCACCAAGGCCAAGAACACGTCCCAGAACACTTTCCAATCCATGACTTGACCCTAACTGCTGAAACTGAAGATTTAGTCTGAACTCAGGCTATTTGACCAAGGGGAACATGATTGTTTCGCGAATACCAAGGCCTGTCAGGCTCATCAGTAGTCGATCAATACCCATACCTAAACCGGCTGATGGTGGCATTCCAAATTCAAGGGCCTTCAAGAAGTCTTCGTCCAGCTTCATAGCTTCTGGATCTCCGGTTGCAGCCAAGGTCACCTGTTGAACGAATCTCTCACGCTGAATAACCGGATCAACCAACTCGGAGTAACCGGTTGCCTGCTCGTAGCCACGAATGTAAAGGTCCCACTTTTCGACTACCCCAGCCTTTGAGCGATGCTCGCGGGTCAACGGGGAAGTATCAACCGGGAAGTCGATGACAAATGTTGGCTTTACCAAATTTGATTTAACGAAATGCTCCCAAAGCTCTTCAACGTATTTTCCAGGCAGTGGGTGCTCAATTTCAATATCAACTGACGAGGCAAGTTTCTTCAACTCTGCAACTGGGGTCTGTGGTGTGATTTCTTTACCGCAAGCTTCACTTAGTGATTCATACATCGATATGCGCGGCCACTGACCACCAAGATCATTTATTTCACCGTCTTCTAATTCAACCTGGTGAGTACCAAAAACATCCATAGCAGCATTCTGAATAAGTTTTTGAGTTAGATCAGCAAAAGTGTTGTAGTCGGCATATGCCTGGTAAGCCTCAAGCATGGCGAACTCAGGTGAGTGCGTGCGGTCTGCTCCCTCATTGCGAAAGTTTCTATTGATTTCAAATACTCGATCAATACCGCCGACCACCGCGCGCTTCAAAAATAGTTCTGGTGCGATTCTCAAAAACAGTTCAGTATCAAAAGCGTTTGAGTGAGTTTTGAAAGGCCTAGCTGATGCACCACCGTGGATGGTCTGCAGCATTGGTGTTTCAACTTCTAGGAAGGCCTCCTGCTCAAAAGTGCGACGCAGTGACTGCATCACCTTGGCACGAATCTGCACTACCTCGCGAGCACGATCACGAACAATCAAATCCACGTATCGGTGACGAACTCGATATTCCTCGCCAAGCTCATTGTGCATGTTTGGCAGTGGACGAATAGTTTTTGCTGCCATCAGCCATTCATCGGCAAGTACTGATAGTTCGCCGC
>WLGC01000093.1 GCA_009703465.1 Actinomycetota bacterium
AGATGTAACCACCGCATACCTGGATGCTTTCCGCGTTCAGAAAACTCTCTGCATGATTTTTGATGTTTACAACCCAAGAAACGGTGAGATCTACGGTCGCGACCCACGTCAGACTGCAAAGAAAGCTCAAGCTTACCTAGCAACTACCGGCATTGCAGACACCGCGTTTTTTGCACCAGAGGCTGAGTTCTTTATCTTTGACGACGTCCGCTACGAGTACAAGCAGAACAGCTCAATGCACTTCATCGATTCTGATGAAGCGGCTTGGAACTCTGGTCGCGAAGAAATGGGCGGCAACCTAGCTAACAAGACGCCTTATAAAGGCGGCTACTTCCCTGTAACACCAACCGACAAGCACGCTGACATGCGAGATGACATCGTGTCGGAACTTATTGCAGTTGGTCTTGAAGTTGAACGAAGCCACCACGAGGTTGGAACCGCAGGACAGGGAGAAATCAACTACAGGTTTGACACTCTTCTTTCTTCAGCAGATGACATTCTAAAGTTCAAGTACATCGTCAAAAACGTAGCCGAGCGCTGGGGCAAGACTGCAACCTTCATGCCAAAGCCATTGTTTGGTGACAACGGTTCCGGTATGCACGTGCACATGTCACTTTGGAAAGAGGGCAAGCCGTTGTTCTACGACGAGTCTGGCTACGGAGGATTGTCAGATCTTGCTCGCTGGTACATCGGTGGAATTCTGAAGCACGCTCCTTCGCTTCTAGCTTTCACGAACCCATCGGTCAACAGCTACCACCGACTAGTCCCAGGTTTTGAAGCTCCGGTGAACCTTGTTTACTCTGCCGGAAACCGATCAGCCGCGATTAGAATCCCGATGACCGGAACAAACCCGAAGGCTAAGCGAATCGAGTTCCGCGCCCCAGATGCTTCCTCAAACCCTTACCTAGCCTTTGCAGCGATGTTGATGGCGGGTCTTGATGGAATCAAGAACCGCATTGAGCCACACGCTCCAGTGGATAAGGATCTATACGAACTGCCACCAGAGGAAGCGAAGCTAATTCCACAGGTGCCAGGAAACCTAGAGGCAGTGCTACAGGCACTTGAAGCTGATCACGACTACCTACTTCAGGGAGATGTATTCACCAAGGATCTAATCGAAACTTGGATTGACTACAAGCGTGAGAAGGAAATCAAGCCTCTTGCTCTTCGTCCGCACCCATACGAGTTTGAGCTGTACTACGGCGTTTAATTCTCTTAGCAAAAAAGAAGGTCCAGCCTAAGCGCTGGGCCTTCTTTTTTTAATCATCTGATGCCTTTACATCACCAAAGAAAAGCCTTTCATAAACCATTCGAGATCTTCTGGTGAAGGCCAGGTAATCTTCTTCCAGCACCGAGGCGCTTCCCCTTGGATACTCCAGAATGCGAGCCATGCCCTCTAATTGCCTTCGATCTGAAGGTAAGACATCACTTGACTTATTGGCCCAAAGAACGCTGGCTGATCTGAGCCTTGATGCCAGAAGCCAAGCCTCACTCAACACTCGGGCATCGTGCTCGGCAATAATGCTTTCGCTCACCATAGCCGCCAAAGCGTCTAATGTCTTTGGAGTTCGAATTGATTTATGTTCTGCGCCATGCTGCATTTGAAGTAACTGAACCAACCACTCAACATCGCTTAGTGAACCTCGACCTAGTTTGAGATGTCTTTTTGGATCAGCGCCAAGTGGAAGCCTCTCGGTTTCTACTCGCGCTTTAATCCTGCGGATTTCAGTGGCGGCAGAACTTGAAAACTGGCTTGGGTAGCGATATCGATTTATCAGTTCCAAGAATTCATTTTGAAGAGCTGCGCTTCCAGCAATTGGCCTTGCCCTAAGGAGTGCTTGCGCTTCCCAGGTATCGGACCATCGCTGATAATAGGCCTCATAGGAGTCAATTGATCTAACTACTGGGCCGTTTTTGCCTTCGGGACGAAGATTAATATCTATCTGAAACTCGAGAACCTGATCACTGGTGATTTTTTTCATCTCAGCAATGATTCTCTCTGAAACTTTCTGAGCCACTTCGTTTTCAATTCCGGGACCAGCTTTGTATAGATACATCACATCAGCGTCAGATCCAAAACCTAATTCCTCGCCACCGAATCTACCCATGGCGATAATGGCAAAGTCAACGCCGCTAGTAAGGTCAGGGCTATCTTCTTCAAGAGTCTCAATTGCAATGTCTAACGCCGCACGTAGATAGCAAGCGGTTAGATCGCTCAGTCCCCTCGCTACCTGTTCGATATCTAGCTCACCGAGCACAGCACCGATCGCAATTCGCAGTGTTTCTCTTCTTCGAATATTTCTAATTGAACTAGATGCGTCATCGGCGCTATCGTGTCTTGAGATTACTGCGTCAAACTCTTTAGTTAGTTCTTGCTCAGTCATCGGAATAAGTTCTTCGAGACGCTCGAACCAAGCTGCTGCCTCTGGGATTCTTTCAAACAAACTGGTCGCTAGTCGGCTATTTGATAGGACCTGTGTCATGCGTTCAGCTGCACCAGAAGAATCCCTAAGCATTCGCAAGTACCAGTGCGAGTCCCCCAAGTCTTCGCTTAGTCTGCGAAAGGAAAGAAGTGCTGCATCTGGATCGGTACCCTCTGAAAACCACTGCAGCAGAACTGGTAACAATTGCTTTTGAATAACCGCGCGTCTAGAAAGTCCAGAGGTCAGTGCTTGAATTTGATCAAGAGCACCTTTTGGATTTACAAAACCAATGGCTCGCAATCTATCGATTACCTGCTCAGAGCTTAGGGAAAGTGAGTCCTCGCCAAGTTTTGACATTGCACTAAGTAGCGGGCGATAGAAAATTCTTTGATGAAGAGCCCTGACCTCGACCTTTACCGCATCCCACTTTTCCAACAAGTCATCCACAGTCAGTTTGACGGACACTGACCTTGCTAAGGATCTTTGTTTAGCCGGCTGAATTGGCATTAGGTGAGTGCGACGCATTTCCGACATCTGAATGCGGTGCTCCAAAAGACGCAGGAACTTATAGTGAGCAGAAAATTCGTTGGCGTCTGAACGGCCTATGTAACCGGCTTCTGTTAGTGCGTGAATAGCTGAAACTGTATCGCGTTGACGCACGCTCTCATCGGTTCGACCATGTACCAACTGCAGCAGTTGGACGGTAAATTCAATATCTCGAAGACCGCCAGGTCCAAGCTTTAGTTGGCGATCGATTTCTTCGGCTGGGATGAACTCAGTTACCCGCTCTCGCATTCGCTGAACTGACTCAACGAAGTTCTCCCGAGTTGAAGAACTCCAAACCTTTGGCGAAAGTGCACTCACGTAGCGCTCACCTAGAGCTTTATCACCGGCGATCGGCCGAGCTTTCAATAGTGCTTGAAACTCCCAACTCTGCGCCCACCGATCGTAGTAGGCGACATGAGAATCTAGTGTTCTTACCAATGAGCCTGATTTTCCCTCGGGTCTCAAGTTTGGATCAACCTGCCAAAGCATTGGTTCACTAGCCGTGCCATCCATAGCTCTCATCATTCGAGTAGCTAATTTTGTCGCAACTTCAACAGCACGTTGTGGTTCTAAGGATTCCGCGGCCGAATCAGCAACGAAAATGACATCCACATCGGAAATGTAGTTAAGCTCTCTTGCCCCGCACTTACCCATGGCAATTACTGAAAGCAGCGTGTTATCGACCTCTGCCTCAGAGAACACACCGTGATCCGATGAGTTTTTCAATTCTGCTCGGGCAACTTGAAGGCCGGCCTCAATGGCTGCTGCAGCTATATCCGCTAGCGCTGCGGCGACATCAGGTATTGCCGCCTGTG
>WLGC01000094.1 GCA_009703465.1 Actinomycetota bacterium
CCTGCAGGCTCAGATCTTTCAAAATCTTTTGACCGGCGATTGATTTATTTACGGAGCTAAGCGATAGCAATACAGTCATCACTCACGCTCCAATCTGGTGTCTAGGTCTAGGTGCAATCGCACGCTCTTTCGAACCTCACGATTTAGAAGCCAAGCTGGAACACCGGCAACAAGTACTAAAAGTAATGCATAGGGGGCAGCTGCCGCATAGGCAGATATAGAAGTCTCTGACCAAAGCCTGGTGGCAAGGGTTTCCACACCTGTTTCGCGAAGCAGCAGCGTGGCCGGCAGCTCTTTCAGGATTGATAGAGAAACCAATGCAGCCCCTGCAATTACGCCAGGGCCTGAAATTGGAATCAGCACCTTCTTGATGGTTTGCAATCTAGAGGCTCCAAGGCTGGCAGCGACTTCATCAAGTGCCTTAGGTACCTGGGCAATCGGGGTGCGCATTGCGGCAATAGCGTTTGGCAAAAACAAAATCAGATAGGCAATAAGCACCAGGGTGCTGGTTTGGTAAATCTGCGGGAAAGCCCGGTTACTCAAGAACACAAGCGCAAGAGCCACCACAATTCCAGGTACTGCGTGAGTTAGCCATATTGATTTCTCGAGAACAACAGTTGCCTTAGATGCGTAGCGCACCACCAAAATCGAAATCGCCAGCCCAAAGATTGCAGTGATTACACCGCCCGATACCGAGTAACCAATTGAGTTGATTAGCGCGCGAGCCACCTCACCAAAATCAACTGTCGATAGCCCAATGAGGTTCCAGCGAATAAGGCTAATTATTGGCAGCAGCAAGCTAACTACCGCCCAAAGGCTGACAAGCCCGGCGGCGATAGAACCAAAGCCACCAAGTTGTATCTGTGAACTTCGGCGAAGGCGAGCATCAGTTTCTATTTTCTTGCCGCGAAGTGCTGGTTCAAAAACTAAAAGCAGCACCGTGATCAAAACCAGAATTGCGGCCAGGCTGGCTGCCCCTGAGCGATCAAAACTGGAGCGGTAGGCGCTGTAGATTGCGCGGGTAAAAGTATCAAAGCTCAAAATTGAAGGAGCACCAAAATCACTCAGTGTGTAGAGCGCCGATAGCATGGCACCTGAAATTGCCGCTGGCCGAACAGATGGCCATGTGACTTTACTAAATACTCTCCAGCGCGAGGCGCCAAGTGATCTAGCAACTTCTTCGGTTGCAGCATCAGCTCTTATAAGCGCAGCCGATACAGCAAGGTAAACATATGGTGCGGTACCAATGGTTAGTACTAACCAGGTTGCAGCAAATCCTTTGAAACCAGAAAACAAAGCGATGAATGCATAGGCATTCACATAGCTTGGAACAGCAAGTGGCAGCGCTGCCAAAATGGCAAACAGCGGCTTTGCCGGCATAGAGGTTCTAACAGTGAGCCAAGCTTGAAAGCTTCCAATCAAAACTGCTGAAACTGCTACCGCCAGTGTCAGCAACACAGAGTTACCAAGTAGCTCAAGACTTCTAGGTCTAAGAATGTTGGCTATAACTTTGTCAGCACCATATTCGCTAAGTCTGATGGCTAGGTAGGCAATTGGTGAAACTGAAACCACTGCGGCAATTAGCGCCAAACCTAAAAACAGGAAAGGCGGTTTTTGCCGCAGTGAGTTTTTCAATTTTTTCTCTAGTCGGTAAGCCCGGCGTCTCGGATTAGTTCAAGAGTTTTAGCAAGCGGTGCAAGTGCACTTAGATCAATCGCCGGTGCACCAATCTTGTCAAGGCTTGGAAGCCCGGCAGTTGCTGGTTCGCCGGTGAGTGAATACTCAGCAGTTTTTTCAACAAAGAAAGTCTGGGCTGATTTCTGTAGCAACCACTTGGCAAAAGTTTGCGCCTCAGGCTTTTCACTGAGAACACCTACTCCTGACACGTTTACTAGGTTTCCAGCATCACCGGCAGTGAACCAAGCCAGGGTTGATTTCATATTCTCTTTACCAATTTCAAGTGCACGTTCAAACCAGTAATAGTGATTTAGCAAACCAATTTGAATTTGACCTGCTTCGGTGGCCTCAAGAATTTGAGAGTTCTTTTCGTAAGGCACAGCATTTGTTTTCATAGCTTTTAGCCAAGTACTGGTAGCTGCATCACCTTTTAGAATCCGCATGGCGGTAACTGCAGATTGGAAGGAAGCATTGGTCGGTGCAATACCAACTTTGCCTTTCCATTTTGGATCAGCTAAATCAAAAACTGATTTTGGCAGTTCGCTCATCGAAACCAAACTTGAGTCATAGACCAGCGCGCGAGATCTACCCGATACGCCAACCCAGGTGCTATCTACCGCGCGATACTTAGTATCAACTAGTTCAGTGATGTCAGGGTTTAGAGTCTTTAGAACTTTGGCCTCACTAAGGGCACCGAGGGCGCCGGCATCCTGCGAGTAGAAAACATCGGCTTGGACGTTGGTGCCCTCTTCAAGAATTTGGGCAGCTAGCGTGGCTGAATCTGAGTAGCGAACCTCAACGCCGATTCCGGTTTCTTTAGTGAATTGCTCAAGCAGCGGAGAGATTAGATCCTCTGAGCGGCCGGAGTAGATAGTGATTGATTCTTCACCGCTTGTTGGGGTGGATTCTTTAGCGCAACCGCTGAGGGCTGCGACTGTGGCGATAACAGCAAGGGCTGAAATGCCGACCTTGAGGGCGCGAGATAGCTCATTATTCATTTATTCCTTCAGTTTCGTACTGGATAGTTATTCCAGCCGTCTGTTTTGGACCCGATTGGGTCTACTTCAAAAATAGGCGAAGAACGGCAATAGAACAAGGGTTAAGTGCATTTAGTGCGTGCTGTAAATTAGGTATCAATGTCTAAACACCTAAAAATTGCAATCGTTGGCGCCGGTCCTGCCGGTATCTACGCTGGCAACATTTTGAAATCTCAACACCCCGATGTTGAGATTGATCTCTTTGACTCATTGCCAGCTCCCTACGGCTTGATTCGTTACGGTGTTGCACCAGATCACCCTCGCATTAAGGGAATCGTGAATTCGCTTCACGAGATGCTGGCTGAGGGCACAATTCGTTTTTACGGCAACGTTGGCTTTGGTTCAGATCTGCACCTAAAAGACATCAAAGAGAACTACCACGCGGTTATTTTTGCAACCGGCGCCATCAAAGACGCAGCCTTAGATATTCCAGGTGTTGAGCTTGATGGCTCATTTGGAGCAGCAGATTTTGTTTCTTGGTATGACGGCCACCCTGACTATCCGCGCAGCTGGCCACTTGAAGCCAAAGAAATTGCTGTTCTCGGTAACGGCAACGTGGCACTTGATGTTGCCCGCGTGCTTGCCAAACTTCCAGATGACATGCTGAGCACTGATATTCCAGCAAATGTTTATGCCGGCTTATCGCAATCACCAGCAACCGATATTCACGTTTTTGGTCGCCGTGGTCCGCAGAGCATTAAGTTCACTCCAATTGAGCTTCGCGAACTAGGTGAAATAAAAGATGTCGACATCGTGCTCTACGAAGAAGATTTTGCACCAAGGCCAGGTAGCGATGACTGGTTTGATGAAGATGCCGAGGGTGTCACCAATCAAAACAAAGTTATGGCCAGAGTTCTAAACGAATGGCGCACCAGAGAGTCCACCGGAGCCAAGCGCCGACTGCACCTGCACTTCTGGCACAAGCCGGTTGAAATAATTGGCGCCGGTGGCAAAGTAACCGGCATTAAATTTGAACGCACCGCTGATGCCGGCGCCGGCGCTATTTCTAACACTGGCGAGCACCGCGA
>WLGC01000095.1 GCA_009703465.1 Actinomycetota bacterium
CTCACCTCGACCTGGCGACTATCAGGTTCAGGCTCGTTCACCGAAACGGTTCCGGTGCTTGATAGCTCAGGGGACATGGTTTCCAAAGAAGTTGAGCGAAATTGCGATGTAGACATAGCTGTGCGCTGGGGGACCGGTTACGACACCGACATTCGTTCATATGTAAACATCATCGCCACGCCAAAGGGCGGAACCCACATCCAGGGCTTCGAGCAATCTTTACTAAAGACGATTCGCACCCAAATTGAATCCGTTGCCAGAAAACTAAAAGTCGGCAACGACAAGGTTGAAAAAGAAGATATCCTCGCTGGCCTAACAGCAGTTGTAACCGTTCGTCTAGCTGAACCTCAATTCGAAGGTCAGACAAAAGAAATCCTTGGAACCCCGGCGGTTAAGAACATCGTCACGCAGGTAGTTGCCAAATCGTTGAATGCCCGCTTCTCAAGTTCAAAGCGCGACGACAAAGCGCAATCAAGCTTGCTACTTGAAAAAGTAGTGGCGGAGATGAAATCAAGAATCTCGGCCCGAAGCCACAAGGAAACTCAACGACGGAAGAATGCACTGGAGAGTAGTTCGTTGCCAACCAAACTGGTTGACTGCCGAACACAGGACACAGCCAGTTCAGAACTATTTATTGTTGAGGGAGATTCCGCACTTGGCACCGCAAAGTTAGCTCGCAACAGTGAGTTCCAGGCACTGCTCCCAATTCGCGGAAAGATTCTCAATGTTCAGAAAGCGTCAATATCAGACATGCTCTCGAATGCTGAATGCGCATCTATCATTCAAGTTATCGGTGCGGGTTCAGGTAGAAGTTTTGATTTAGACGCAGCGCGCTATGGAAAAATCATTCTCATGTCAGATGCAGACGTTGACGGTGCGCACATCAGGACCTTGCTGCTAACTCTTTTCTTCCGCTACATGCGACCTCTGGTTGAGGCAGGGCGGGTCTATGCCGCTGTTCCGCCACTGCACCGAGTCGAAGTGATCAATGCCGGACAAAAAGCTAACGAGGTCATCTACACCTACTCTCAACCAGAGCTTGAGCAGCTTCTTCGCAAACTTGAAAAGACTGGCAAGCGCTACAAAGAACCAATTCAGCGCTATAAGGGTCTTGGTGAAATGGACGCTGATCAGCTTGCCGAAACCACAATGGATAAAAATGCCAGAAGCTTGAGGCGCGTGCGAGTTGAAGACGCTGTTGCGGTTGAATCTTTCTTTGAATTACTAATGGGTAATGAAGTGGCTCCAAGACGAGACTTCATTATTGATTCGGCCGATGGCTTTGAGCGCGAGCGTATCGACGCCTAAGTGCCCATGCTTGAAACGATTTAGTTGAGCCGGTGACCTATTGATCCAATAATTCCTGGAGATTTTGTTCCTGATGCGTCGCGCTTTGCTTGGCTATCTGGAAGCTCGGTTGGTTTTCCGTCAGCAGTCAGCGCAATTGCTTCGCTTGGACCGGCCCAGGCAAAGTAAATCTGATCTTCATTTCTCAAGAACTTGTGAGCTCTAACTCCACCGGTTGCTCGGCCTTTGGCTGGGAACTCATCAAGGGCGGTGACCTTTACTGACCCGGCTTCAGTGCCAGAAAGCGAACCGGAACTGCTGGCAGCGGTGATTACAACGTTCTCATTCTCAGGCTTGACCACTGAAAATGAGATGACCTCTGAACCAGAAAGATTAATCCCGGCAATTCCAGCGGCACCTCGGCCCTGAGCATTTAGAACAGCTGCTTTAAATCTCAATAACTGTGCGTCATTCGTCACAAAGATGATCTCATCTTCATCTTCAACTAGGTTTGCCCCAATTAGCTTGTCACCTGGCTTCATGGAAATAACTTCAAATTCTGCCTTAGGCGCGAAGTCGGCACTGAGGCGCTTGACAACCCCCTTTGCTGTTCCCATTGCGATGTTGATTTCCTCGTTTAGTTCAAATACATTCAAGACTTTTTCGGACTTAGGAAGTCCCAAAAAAGAGCTTGCAGAAACCATTGAACCAAGATCAAAAACATCGTTCAGGGCTGGAACGTCGCCCACGTGGATTCGATGCATCACTCCGGTGGTAGTCAAAAATCCGATGTCTGAGCGAGTGGTTGTGGCGATTACGGTTTTGATGGCGTCGTGCTTTTTACGCTTTGCTGGGGCCGAAGCAGTTGTATCCCAGACACTCGTTTTACCAACCATGCCCGAGGATGTGAAGACAATCACACAAGGCGTGTCGGCAAGCTCGGCGCTCATGGTGGCAGCTTTAGCGTTGCTGATTGGTTTTGCTTCTTCAAAGCTGCTCATCAGTGTGGTGCGTCGATCATCACCGTACTTTTTGGCAACTTCCTCAAGCTCACTTGAAACGACATCTCTAAGTTCCTCGGCTGAGCTA
Source organism: Actinomycetota bacterium (assembly GCA_009703465.1). Taxonomy (GTDB): domain Bacteria; phylum Actinomycetota; class Actinomycetes; order Actinomycetales; family Microbacteriaceae; genus Rhodoluna. The sequence goes on from WLGC01000095.1 coordinate 2,377, forward strand.
AGGATTTTCTTGAGCGCCTTAATCTCCTTTAGTAGGGAGTCCTTCTCGGTTTCTAGTTCAATCTTGGAAAACTTTGTCAGCCTCCTTAGTCGGAGCTCAAGAATGTACTCAGCCTGAAGTTCACTTAGATCAAAAACCTTCATCAATTTTTGCCTAGCTTGATCAACTTCGTCACTGGCCCGTATTACTTGAATGACCTCGTCAATTGAGACAATTGCCACTAAAAGACCCTCGACTAGATGCAGGCGAGCCTGCTTCTTGCCAAGTCGATTCTCACTTCGTCTTCTGGTGACAACAATTCGGTGCGCCAGGTAGACGCCCAACATATCTTTCAATCCAAGAGTCTGAGGGCGCCCATCAACAAGAGCTACGTTGTTGATACCAAAACTGTCCTCCATTGGCGTAAACCGATATAGCAAATCCAAAACTGTTTGAGGGTCGTAGCCTGTTTTTAGTTCGATAACAAGCCTTAGACCGTTGGTTCTGTCGGTAAGGTCTGTGACATCAGAAATTCCCTGAAGCTTCTTTGAGTTGACACCGTCTTTGATTTTTTCAATGACTTTTTCTGGCCCAACCAGGTATGGAAGCTCGGTGACCACGATGCCTTGTTTTCTAGGGGAGACACTCTCTATGGAAACTCTGGCTCTGGTCTTAAATGTTCCGCGGCCAGTGTCGTAGGCCTCAATCACGCCGTCCAGTCCAATGATGATTCCACCGTTTGGTAGATCTGGACCGGGGATGTGTTTCATGAGTTGTTTTGTCGTGGCATCAGGGTTAGCAAGCAGGAAGATGGCTCCATTGATTACTTCTCGAAGATTATGCGGCGGCATGTTCGTGGCCATGCCAACAGCAATTCCAGATGCACCGTTCACTAGCAGGTTCGGGAAAGCAGCCGGAAGTACTTCTGGCTCGGTTAGCTGGGCGTCGTAGTTTGGTTTGTAGTCAACAACATCTTCATCGAGGCCGTCGTTCATCAAAATAGATGCAGTCGAAAGCTTTGCCTCGGTATAGCGTGAGGCGGCAGGCCCATCATCTAAGCTGCCAAAGTTACCGTGACCATCAATTAGTGGAACCCTAAGCGAAAATGATTGCGCCATTCGAACCAAAGCATCGTAGATAGCGCTGTCGCCGTGAGGGTGAAGTTTTCCCATTACTTCGCCAACTACTCGGGCGGACTTTACGTGACCTCGTTCGGGGCGCAGGCCCATCTCACCCATTTGATAGATGATGCGACGATGAACTGGCTTTAGGCCGTCACGCGCATCCGGTAAAGCGCGAGCATAGATAACTGAGTAGGAGTACTCAAGGAATGAATCCTGCATTTCTTTCGACAAATCAATGTC
>WLGC01000096.1 GCA_009703465.1 Actinomycetota bacterium
AAATTACAAAAAAGAACTAATCGGCCTGAGGCGTAAAACTTCTAAAAAGCAAGCAAGCGCCCTCTATGAACTCCCAGATCTAATCAACTTGCTGGCGGTTGGTATTGCAGCCGGTGAAAGTCTGCACTCCTCGCTGTCTTTTGTTTCAAGTAGGGCCTCTGGGCTAGTCGCCGAAGAGTTCCGCATTGCCATGCGGGCCCTAGATCTTGGATCTTCCCTAGATAGGGAGTTAACGGCCTTAGCCGAGCGCCTTCCACAAGCACAGCTGATGGAGTTGTGCAACAAACTGATGATTTCCCTAAAGCGCGGCACCTCTTTATCTGATTTGCTCACCGAGCAATCGCAGAGCATTAGGACTGAAATTCAAATCCAGAGAATCAAGCAGGCAGGGAAGAACGAGACCCGCATGATGGTACCGCTGGTTTTTCTAATACTTCCAGTCACTGTGCTGTTTGCCGTATTTCCAAGCCTGAGTCTTTTAAATATCAAAATAATCTAGAAAGGAAAAAATTGAAGAAAAAACTAAAAGAGGATTCAGGAGACGTTCCTGGTTGGGTGCTAATCACTTTAATGACGGCAGGACTGGTAGTTGTTATGTGGGCGGTTGCCGCTCCAGCGCTAAGGGGAGTATTCGAACAGGCCCTTTCTAGAGTTGCAACCTTCTAAGCAGGAAAATGGATCTGCTGCCGTTGATTTCATTCTGACCGCAATCCCACTGACCCTAGTTTTTGTCTCCGTGATTTCGATATGTGCTTCAAGCTATATCCTCGGACTAATTAGAGATACCGCTGTTGAGGGCGCAAGATTTGCGGCTCATGCAGATCAATCCTCGGCTACTGGCTGCCTGAGGGCGCGCTCCCTAATGAATCAGATACTGGCGAATAGTCTAAATCCCCAGATTAGCTGCAGTTTGGTGCAGATTAATTCCAAAAATTTTGAGGCCGTGCGCATCGAAGTGCCTTTACCTCTTGCAGGCACCCTTATAAAAACAAATGTTTTAGAGGCTGAGGGATGGGCTCCTCGTGAAGAACAATAGTGAAGACGGCTCCATGGTTGTCGAGTTTGTCTTCTACGGAGTTTTGCTGCAAATTGCCATATTAGTTTTTTCATTGAATGCATTTAACTTTCAGGCTCAGCAGTTAGCAGCAGACTCAATTGCCAGACACGCCTTGCGCTCCTATCTGGTTAGCCAAATAGAGCCAGAGATCTCGGCAAAGCAAGTTCTTAACTCTTTTCAATCAAACGCCAAGTCAGTATTGAGGCTCGAGTGCGACCCGGATTGCACGTCTGCGGGAAGTTTAGTGACGCTTATGGTGCAGGTTGGACAAGCAACAGCTTCTGCCTCAGCTATTCGATGACTCGATATTCCATGGAGATATTTTTGGTGAGAAAAACAAACCGCGACCATTCGGAGCATGGCTCTATTGCTCCATTAGGAATAGGCTTAGCTTTCATTTCTCTCACACTGGTTTTTGTCATCCTCGCTTCAAGTTCTCTTTTTATTTTTCAGAAGAGGCTGAAGAATTACTCTGAAGGCGTCGCTCTTTACGTTGCTGAATCAGGCGACTCTGCGCAGGGCTACCTACTTCGAGTTGGTGGTCAAAAGTTTAGAGACATGCAGGTGAGCACTAGATTGCATCTGGATGGAGTAACGGTGCAAGCGAAAAGCTGCGCTAAGTGGGATTTTCCAATTCCAATTGTGATTGCTAATGGCTCTCGTCAAATTTGCGCACAAGCTGCAGCCAGACTTGAGTGACTAGTGAATTCCGTGCTTAGGCAAGTATCGGTACATCATCCAGCCACCAAAAACAGATACAGCACCGATAAAAGCTAAGCCGCCTGATAGTCCAACTAGCACCGTGCCAATAGAAAGGGTTGGCGCAGCTAGTGCGACACCGCCATCAAGCATCAATCGATACGCTGCCAAGAATTCATTTCTGGCATCAGCCGGAGCTAGATCTGCACCAATTACCATGACAAGACCTGCGCCCACTGTGTTAGCCAGGGCAAGAAGAACAGCGACCACAAAGAAACTAACTGCGTCAGTTGATGTTCCGATCAGCATCAACCCAATACCAGTTGCAACCAAGGTTGGCACTCCGGCCCAAATTCTTCCCTTAAGGTCAATCACTTTTCCACCGACATAGAAGAGACCGAAATCTAAAGCCCCAGCTAAACCAATAATCAATGCGGCTTGGCTAACATCAAGGTTTATGTGCAGAGCCCAAAGAGGCAAACCAATGGTGCGCGCTGTTCTAGCAAATGCCAAAATCGCAGAAGCGGTACCTAAATTCAATAGTTTTGTTTTTTCACGCTTTGTTATTAGCCAAACTCCACCACCGCTATTTGGGGGAGTGTTGGCCATTTTTTCAGCTTTCATTAGAAGTAACATCAGCGCTGAAAGAAGGCACAGCACCGTTACGGCAATCAAGACAGCTTGAATACCGGCAATGAGAATTAATCCAGCACTAAGCAAAGGTCCTAGGAATCCACCAAATCTAAATATGCCGCCAAGAATCGATAGCGCTCTGGCGCGATGACTAAAAGGAACCGTTTCGGTGATGTAGCCGTGTCGAGCTAAGCCAAAAACTGCGTGTGATCCACCGACGATAAAAACGCCAATTCCCAGCACAATAATGTTTTGAGCAAACACAGCAAAAAACATTCCAGCGGCTGCGGCAAGAGATGCGGTAATCATTGAATTACGCTCACCGAATCTATTCACAAACCTGGCTGCCGGAAGGTCCATGGCAAGTGTGCCAAACATCAAAAGACCAACAATGATTGCGGCTGTTGCTAAGTCGGCACCGAACTTTTCCGCGATTGCTGGAATTACGGGAATCAGGCTACCTTCAGCTATCGCAAAGAGAATTGAAGGAAGGTAGACCGGGAAAGCTAAAGCCTTTAGGTTGTAGGGCGATTTCTCTTTAGACACGATTCAATTATGGGGCTCACCTAAACTAATAAAGACATGGCAGACCTAGACCTAACCCAAGAGATTCGCTCTCTGCGCGCTACTTTTGCCGATATTCAACATGTCGTGGACCTCAAGAAACTTGGGTCATCAATTGAGGCACTTGACCAACAGGCCGCAGATCCAAATCTTTGGAATGATCCGGTTCAAGCCCAATCGGTAACCAGTCGTCTATCCCACGCTAAGGCGATGGTTTCAAAACTTGAATCTGTTCAAGAAAGACTCGACGATCTTGAAGTTTTGATTGAAATGGCTAATACCGAATCTGATTCGGTAGTTCAAACCGAAGCCAAAGCTGAGCTAGTTGTTCTGCAAAGAACAATCTCAGAATTAGAGGTCCAGACACTGCTTAATGGGCCATACGATTCGCGAGCGGCGGTAGTGACTATTAGATCTGGAGCTGGCGGTGATGATGCTACCGACTTTGCTGAAATGCTGATGCGCATGTATCTGCGCTATGCCGAAAAGAACAAGATGCCAGCTCAGGTTCTGGATGTTTCTTACTCTGAGGGAGCTGGCATAAAATCAGCAACATTTGAAATTGACGCGCCGTTTGCTTTTGGGTCACTGTCCGTTGAAGCAGGTACTCACCGACTAGTTCGAATGAGCCCGTTTAATGCAGCCGGAAAAAGACAAACATCTTTTGCAGCAGTTGAGGTAGTCCCGCTGGTTGAGCAAACTGAAGCAATTGAGATTCCAGAAAACGATATTCGAGTAGATGTCTTTCGATCCTCAGGCCCAGGT
>WLGC01000097.1 GCA_009703465.1 Actinomycetota bacterium
GCCTTATTCCGTAGGATTAGGACTCGGTGTTTCTTACCATCAATCCCACCCGCAAGGTTTGGGTTTTTTGCGTGCCAAGCACTGAAAAAACTTGAAGTAGATAAGTGAGATATGGCCAATAAAGACGGTGTCATCGAGATCGAAGGTTCGGTCGTCGAGGCTCTACCAAACGCATTTTTTCGCGTTGAGCTGGACAACGGTCACAAGGTTCTAGCCCACATTTCAGGAAAGATGCGTCAGCACTACATCAAGATTCTCCCTGAGGATCGCGTGATTGTTGAGTTGAGCACCTATGACCTGAGTCGTGGTCGCATCATTTATCGCTACAAATAAAAAGGAAAAGGTCATGAAGGTTAACCCAAGCGTCAAAAAGATTTGCGACAAGTGCAAAGTGATTCGTCGCCACGGTCGCGTCATGATTATTTGCGACAACCCTCGCCACAAACAGCGTCAGGGCTAATAAAACTAAATAGCACCAAAACCAAAAGGCAGCACAAAACTTCGCAAGAAGTTTCACCCTCGGAGAAGGCCGGGGCCAAATCGTGAGATTCGGAAGTGTTGTCTCAGACCTTCAATAAACAAGGAGAAATCCCATGGCACGTGTTGCCGGAGCAGATATTCCAGACGCCAAGCGCGTCGAAATTGCACTGACCTATGTTTTCGGAATTGGCCGAACTCGTTCAGCAAAAATTCTTGCTGAGACAAAGGTAAACAAAGACATCCGCGTAAAAGACCTTTCAGATGATCAACTAGTTGCTATTCGTGACTACATCGAAACCAACTACAAGGTTGAGGGTGACCTCCGCAGAGATGTAACCGCAGACATTCGCCGCAAGGTTGAAATTGGCTCATACCAAGGTATTCGCCACCGTAAGGGCCTCCCAGTTCACGGCCAGCGCACCAAGACAAACGCACGTACTCGCAAGGGTCCAAAGCGTACCGTAGCCGGCAAGAAGAAGGTCACCAAGTAGTAGCTAGCGCTATTACCCACGGACCTCATCAAACTTTAAGAATCTAGGAGAATCTAATGGCAGCACCGAAGGCAGCAGCGGGAGCACGTAAGCCTCGCAAGAAGGATAAAAAGAACATTGCTGTGGGCCAGGCTCACATCAAGTCCACCTTCAACAACACAATCGTTTCAATTACCGACACCACCGGTGCGGTAATTTCATGGTCTTCATCAGGAGATGTTGGCTTCAAGGGTTCACGTAAGTCAACCCCGTTCGCCGCACAGCTAGCTGCTGAATCAGCAGCTCGCAAGGCGCAGGAGCACGGACTAAAGAAGGTTGACGTATTCGTAAAGGGCCCAGGCTCTGGTCGCGAAACTGCAATCCGTTCACTTCAGGCCGCAGGTCTTGAGGTTGGTTCGATCTCAGATGTAACTCCTCAGCCTCACAACGGTTGCCGCCCTCCAAAGCGTCGCCGCGTATAGTTTTTGCTTCACAAGTTTCAACTCGCATTAAACCTGAGCAGTGGCCACTGCTTAGGCCCCAACAAATAGATATCAAATAGCGGATATCTAGCTGAAAGGAACCAAACGTGCTAATTGCACAGCGTCCATCACTCCACGAAGAAGTACTTTCACCTACTCGTTCACGTTTTGCTCTAGAGCCTCTAGAGCCAGGCTTTGGTTACACACTGGGTAACTCCCTGCGTCGTACCCTACTGTCATCTATTCCTGGTGCTGCCGTTACCAACATCCGCATTGAGGGTGTTCGTCACGAGTTCAGCACTATCGAAGGTGTTAAAGAAGACGTCACCGAGATCATCTTGAACATCAAGGATCTTGTTGTCTCCTCAGAGCACGATGCACCAGTTGTTGCGCACCTGCGCAAGCAGACCGGTGGCATTGTTACCGCTGCAGATATTCAGGTACCTGCCGGTGTTGAGGTTCACAACCCAGAGCTAGTGATTGCCACCATCAACGCAAACGCAAAGTTTGAAGTTGAGTTGACCATTGAGCGTGGCCGTGGCTACGTTCAGGCATCACAGAACCGCAACCCAGATGCAGATGCCGATGTAATTCCAATCGACTCGATCTACTCACCGGTTCTAAAGGTTTCTTACCGCGTAGAGGCAACTCGTGCGGGAGAGTTCACCAACTTCGACAAGCTAATTGTTGATGTTGAGAGCAAGCCTTCAATCACCCCTCGCGATGCAGTTGCATCAGCTGGTTCAACCTTGGTTGAGCTATTTGGTCTAGCTCGCGAGCTAAACACTGCAGCAGAAGGTATCGAGATTGGTCCAGCACCAGTTGAGGTTGGCCTATCTCCAGAGTTAGCAATGCCGATTGAGGACCTGGACCTAACTGTCCGCTCATACAACTGCCTAAAGCGTGAGGGCATCAACACTGTCTCAGAGCTAATTGCTCTATCAGAGGACCAGTTGATGAACATCCGTAACTTCGGCAGCAAGTCAGTTGACGAGGTTCGCGACAAGCTAGTTTCAATGGGACTGAAGTTCAAGGACGCAGTACCAGGATTTGACGCAGCTTACTTCAGCTCGGCCTACGACGAGGATGACCAGGCTTAGGCCCTAGGTCTCTCAGGAATTTCTAAGAGGAGAAAAAAATGGCAGCCCCAACAAAAGGACCACGCCTAGGAGGCGGACCAGCTCACGAGCGTCTGCTACTTCGCAACATGGCCACCTCGCTGTTCAAGCACGGCAAGATCACCACAACTGAGACCAAGGCCAAGCGCCTTCGTCCACTAGCTGAGCGTTTGGTAACTTTCGCAAAGCGTGGCGACCTGCACGCTCGTCGTCGAGTACTTTCAATGATCACTGACAAGTCAGTGGTGCACGCGCTATTCACCGACATCGCACCTCAGGTTGCCGATCGTCAGGGTGGCTACACACGCATCACCAAGTTGGGTTTCCGTAAGGGAGACAACGCCCCACTTGCACTACTTGAGCTAGTTCTTGAGCCAGTGTCAGCAAAGACAGTTACCAAGAAGCCAAAGCTAGCTAACACTGTCAAGGCATCTGCTGCTGTTGCAGCAGCTGTTGTTGCAGATGTAGTTGCAGAGGATGCAGTTGTTGAAGAGACTCCAGCTGCAGAAGCAGCAGTTGAAGCTCCAGCTGCTGAAGCAGCAGAGGCTCCAGTAGTTGAAGAAGTAGTAGCAGAAGCAGCTGTTGAAGTTGAAGAAGTAGCAGCAGCTGAAGAAGCAGCTGGTACTGAGGAAACTCCTGCAACTGACGAGCAGGCTTAGGCTCTAACCGCTTCACTTTTTACTTATGAATAATCCCGTTGACCAATCGGTTGACGGGTTTATTCGTTACCGAATCGACCTTGCCTACGATGGCACCGCCTACTGGGGTTTCGCCGCACAAAAGAAGTTCAAGACCGTTCAGGGGGAGCTGCTCAAAGCTCTAACCACAGTGTTTGGAAAATCTAAGGTCTCCTTCAATATGCGAGTGGCCGGTAGAACCGATGCCGGAGTTCATGCCACCGCTCAGGTGCTGCACATTGACCTAACTGAAAAGCAGCTCAAGCGTCTGGGTCGAACCGTTGGCATGATGGGGAGCCTAAACGATCTGCTGCCAACTGATATTCGAGTTCACGCGGTCACCGAGGCTCCGCCGGGATTTGATGCAAGGTACTCAGCTTCCTATCGCCGCTATCGCTACAGCATCGCTGATCGTCCAGCGCCAAAGAATCCGCTGCTGGCTAGATCGACCCTCTGGATTAAGCACGAGCTGGATGTGCTGAACATGCA
>WLGC01000098.1 GCA_009703465.1 Actinomycetota bacterium
CTGCGCTGTACCGGCTTAGTTTCTGCCATATGTTTCCCCTAGCGAACCTTGTGACCTAAAACGTGGTTATCTGATTGTTATGCACTTTGGTTGACATACTACCAACTCTCGTTGCGCTATGTACAACCAATTCCTAGTTTTGATATACGGAGGCAAGTGCCTCTGCATAGAAACTTCAGGGACGAGGCTGTCATGGATTATGACTTAGGTCTAGTCGTTCCGTTTTGGATCAAAAAAGCCGATGAAATTCTTGAACTCACCGGCGAGCATGTTCTAGTTGTTTTGATCTCAATCACCATTGCCGCAGTAATCGGCATTGGCACTGGAATTTTGGTTTGGGAAAAGCCAGTTGCCCGTTCAGCTGCGGTTGCTACTGCTGGTGTGATTCTTACCATTCCATCTATGGCGCTGCTAACGATTTTGATTCCAATCCTGGGACTCGGTTGGGCCTCAACAGTTTTTGCGCTGAGCATTTATTCCCTGCTACCAATTGTTCGAAACACAGTTGTTGGTCTTCGTGAAGTAGATGATGCAGTCATTGAGTCAGCCCGCGGCATGGGAATGAGTAAGTTCACCGTGCTAATGAAAATTCAATTTCCAATTGCTTGGCCGGTAATTCTTACCGGACTTCGCGTAGCTGCGCAGCTGTCAGTTGGTATTGCTGCAATTGCAGCATATGTAGCAGGCCCTGGCATGGGCGAGTACATCTTCAAAGGCCTTTCAATGCTTGGTGCAGCAAACGCGTTGAACTTTGCCCTTACCGGAACCGTGGTAATTGTAATTATCGCTCTGACCTTTGATGCAGTTTTTATTTTGATCAACCGACTAACAACCTCGAGAGGCATCCGTGTCTAAGTCAACAAGTGGCGCAAGCATCCAGCTAACCAACGTTACGAAGTCATACCCAAACCAACCGGTAGCAGCTGTTGAGAATTTCTCAATGAGCATCAACCCGGGTGAGTTGATCATGTTGGTGGGTCCTTCAGGTTGCGGTAAGACCACAACCATGAAGATGATCAACCGAATCATTGAGCCAACATCAGGTTCTATCAAAATTGATGGCGAAGACATTTTGTCTCTTGATCAAAACACTTTGCGTCGTCGAATCGGTTACGTAATTCAGCAAATTGGTTTGTTCCCTCACATGACAATTGCTGAGAACGTATCGGTTGTGCCAAAGCTTTTGGGTTGGGATAAAGCAAAGACTGCAGCCCGTGTTGATGAACTTCTTTCACTAGTTGACCTAGATCCTTCAAAGTTTGCAAGCCGCTATCCAAAGCAACTTTCTGGTGGACAGCAGCAGCGCATTGGTGTTGCTCGTGCTCTAGCAGCAGATCCACCGGTGATGCTGATGGATGAGCCATTTGGTGCAACAGATCCGATCACCCGTGAAAAACTTCAGGATGAGTTCTTGAGACTGCAGGCTTCAATTGGAAAAACAATTGTGTTCGTAACTCACGACTTTGACGAAGCAATCAAACTTGGTGACCGCATTGCAGTTCTAAGCGAACGATCACAGATTGAGCAGTTTGATACTCCAGCAAATATTTTGGCAAATCCTGCAAGCGAATATGTTTCATCGTTTATTGGTGAGGGTGCAGCGCTAAAGCGCTTGGCGCTAATTCCAATTAGCACCGCAAAGCTTGGTGCATCAACAGCAAGCGGACCAAGCGTAATGATTTCTGAAAACCTACGCGAAGCACTTGATCACATTGTGCTAAACGGTGGTTCACCGGTTCCAGTAACTGATGCCAGCGGAAAAACAGTGGGCAGTATTTCAGTGAAGGAAATTTCCAGTGCCCTTGGTGCTGATGTCACAAAGCTCGGAAGCGCAAAGGACAAGTAGCCATGAGCATCCAGCCAGCAGTAGATGTGAGCACCTCTTATAGTCAGCCATCTGACCGCAAGGGTAAATTCTTCACGGCTAAGCGCTATGGCACGCCTCTTCTAATTGTTGCCTCACTTGGTGCGCTACTACTTTTCCTTCAGCTACGCGGAGCGCCAGACAAGATTGAAGCCTTTGCTTTGAACTGGCCTTACATGCTGGCCAAGATTGATGAGCACATTCGTCTTTCAATTGCTGCAGCACTTCTTGTTGCTGCAATTGCAATTCCTGCTGGAATTGTGGTCAGCCGTTCAAAATCAAAGATTGTCCGCGGAACCATCGTCGGTATCGGAAACATTGGCCAGGCAACTCCAGCTGTTGGAGTGATCATTTTGCTAGCGCTGATTCTTGGAATTGGTTGGGAAACCGCAATCATTGCATTGGTTTTCTACGGTCTTCTGCCGGTAATTAGAAACACCATGGTTGGCATTTCACAGATCAACCCATCAATTATTGAGTCGGCCAAAGGCATGGGAATGACCGGCGGACAAATTTTGCGCAAGATCGAACTGCCACTTGCAGTTCCAGTAATTTTGGCGGGGTTTAGAACAACCCTCGTCTTTAGTGTTGGTGTGGCAACCATTGCCACATTCATCAACGCCGGTGGTTTGGGGGAGGTGCTCGTGGTTGGTCTAAAACTTTCTCGAGAGGCCGTCACGCTCACAGGTGCAGTTGTGGTTTCATGCATTGCTTTGGGCTTGGACTGGCTTGCCGGTCTAGTCGAAGATTTGCTGAAGCCCAAAGGAGTATGAGTTCAAAACTGAATTCATCTAATTAATCGATTGATTACTAAGGAGCAGTAAATGAAAACCAGTCTAAAGACTGTACTGGCTGCAGTCGCCGTTGTCGGCAGCCTAACCTTGGCAGGTTGTGCACCTGCCGCAGAAGAATCCTCAGACAGCACTGCACTTGCCGGTCTAACCGGTGTTGTAGGAGCTAAGGACTTTTCAGAGCAGTACATCCTTGGAAACATGGTTAGCCAGCTACTAAACGCTAACGGTGCAGACACTACCTACCAGACCATCGTTGGTTCAGCTAACGTGCGCACTGCACTTGAGTCAGACGAGTTCATGGGTTACTGGGAGTACACCGGAACCTCATGGTTGGCTTACCTAGGAAACGACAAGCCAGTTCAGGGTGTTCAGGCACAGTACGACGCAGTTAAGGCTGCTGACGGTGCCAACGGTATTGCCTGGCTAGACGGTGCAGCGGTTAACAACACCTATGCATTCGCAATTCGTTCAGAGAAGGCAGCAGAACTTGGCGTAAAGACAATGTCTGATGTTGCAAAACTTCCAGCTTCAGAGCAGACCTTCTGTATTGAATCTGAATTTGCTTCACGTCCAGATGGCTGGGAAGGATTCAGATCAGCCTACGGTCTAGCAAACAACACAGTAACTCTTGACACTGGAGCAATCTACTCAGTTACTGACAAGGGTGAAGACTGCAACTTCGGTGAAGTATTCGCAACTGACGGTCGCATCAAGGCACTTGACCTTCTTGTAATGGCTGATGACAAGGAATTCTTCCCTGTTTACCAGGTTGGTTTCACCCTAAAGCAGTCAACTCTTGATGCATACCCAGCAATTGCTGACATCATCAACAAGTTGACTGCAACCCTTACCGACCAGGTAATGCAGACACTAAACGCTCGTGCAGACGTTGATGGCGATGACCCAGCTGACATTGCACGCGATTACCTAATTGAGCAGGGCTTTATCAAGGGTTAATTTCCCCCGATAAAAAAATCCAAGCTCTAAATAAACAAAGGAACCTGAGATGGCACTTCACATGCAGATCGGCGAATCATTCGTAGGTCAAGGCGTAAA
>WLGC01000099.1 GCA_009703465.1 Actinomycetota bacterium
ATGTATCAACTAACCGGACGCGCACTTAGTTTCTTGTCGGGTCTGATGTGGAGCGCGAGCATTTCGCTGTCATTCGTATTTGGTGTGACTAGCAACAACACTGTCTGGGGAATCTGGGGCTTGATGTTGATTCTGCTCGTTGGTTTGATTTTGTTGCTTCGGATTAATCCGAATCCAAAAATCAACTTCACAAAGTAATCTTTTTACTTCTTTGGTTTAGCTCTCAGAGTGAATTCGTAGTTGCCAGTTATTGGGTGACCATCAGCAGAGATGGCCCTGTAACTAACTCGATACTTACCAAGCACCTTTGATGTTCTAAGAGCAACGCTAAGTTGATTTCCAAAAACAGTAGCCGTTCCGTTATGGACGGCCTTACCCTTTGGATCAATAACCCTTAGTTGGTTACCTGGCTCAAGGTTGATTAGATCTTCATTGAATTGAAGAACAACTTTTTTAGGCAGAACTGTGACAACTGATTTCTGCTTTGGATTAGCTGAGGTTAGCTGCGCATGAGCATTAGCAGCGCTAGTTCCCAACTGCGGCAATAACGCAATTGTGATCGCTAGTGCCAGTGCCCTTAGCTTCAATTAATCTCCAGATGTTTTAGAAAACAGTGACGCTTGGTGCAGTTGAACGACTGTTGTTGTCTTTCACTTCATCAGTAGTTGAACCATCCCAAGTTTCATAAACAGAAATTGTGGTGGCACCTCTTGCTTTGGTTGAAGCGGTGCGCTTTACCGCTGCAACATCTACTAGGCAGCGCTGCTTGGCAGGAAAGGTGACTTTCTTTCCACTTGCGCTTGGCGCAAATGCAACCCTGACGCCAAAGTCAAAAAACGAGGTAGTGGCAACATCGCCATCAGGTCCATTTGGACTATCAAAATCACGACTTATTGCTTTCCAGGTTAAGGTCATAGTGCCATCGGCGTTCTTGACCAGTGAGGTTCTAAAGCCTGGAATGAAAGCTGGTCTGGGTGCTGTTGTGCCAGCAGCACCTAGTGCCTCGACTGGAACCGTCAGGCTAAAAGCGTGGGTGCCAAAAGTGTCAACTCCAGCTTTTGCAATTGTTTTTTTGGTGACCGGGTGCTTGATGTCAGCCTCTAGACCACAGCCGTGTCCAACTCTAAAAAACAGTGTGTTGTTTTTTCCTACGGTTAGGGCATCGGTGATGTTTCCGGCTGAGCTAACTCCTGGCAAAGCGCTGACGTGAGCGGAAGCTGGGGTGGCAAATGATCCAATGAGAATAAGGGCAGCAGCAATTGCAAGGGGTTTTCTTTTCATGCTTCTAGTAGAACTCAACGGCTAGGGAAGTGCAAATTGAAACGCCTGCTAATCGGCTGAGTGTTTTTAGTTCTCTAATGGAGCGGTGCCAACATCGGTTCGGTGAAAATTCATGAACGAGCGAGATGCTGTTGGACCACGCTGACCTTGGTAGCGGTTTAGGTATTTTTCTGAACCATATGGTGTTTCTGAAGGGGAAGACAACTGGAAGAAACACAGCTGACCAATTTTCATTCCTGGCCACAATTTGATTGGCAGGGTTGCCATGTTTGAAAGTTCCAATGTCACGTGACCATTGAAGCCTGGGTCAACAAATCCTGCGGTTGAGTGGGTAAGAAGTCCAAGTCGGCCAAGTGAGCTTTTGCCCTCTAGTCGAGCTGCAATGTTATTTGGCAGTTTTACAAACTCATATGTGGAACCAAGGACAAACTCACCAGGGTGCAAAATAAATGGCTCATCTGGTTGGCACTCAATCAAGCGAGTTAGTTCTGGCTGATCTTCAGCTGGGTCAATAAAGGCATAGCGGTGGTTATCAAAGAGTCTGAAAAACCTGTCAATGCGCACATCAAAAGATGAAGGCTGCAAAAGGTTCATATCCAGTGGTTCTAGGCCGATTTCCCCGGCTTCAATGGAGGCGCGAATATCGCGATCTGACATGAGCATGCTTATAGGTTATCGCCAAAAAATAGGAGCATGATTGGCTCATGAGAAATAAACGTGCGCTTTTCTTCTTCATCCTCTCTGGCATTGGTCTAATCACCGCTTGGGTTTATAACGGCATAGCCGTTATGAAATCCCAGGACTATTTAGCAGCCTGGTTCGGCACCGAGGTGGACCTGGTGCTCTCAATAGACCTTTTGATTGTGGCTATCGCCGCTTCTGCCTTTATGGTGATGGAGGCCAAGAAATTGGGCATGAAACGAGTCTGGCTCTACATTGCTCTTTCTGGCATCACCGCAATGGCGGCGACATTTCCATTTTTCATGGCGATGCGAGAACTCAAGCTTGAAAAGAATTTAGCGAGAAATAACTAACGCTCTAAAGCGATCAATGTATTTATAGTCTGCTTCTTCTTGCCAAGCAATATCTGGCTCCTCGGCAAACTTCCAGTTCGGCCAATTCTCAAGCAATTCATTTAGCACGGTTCGGGTTTCGGCCTCGGTGATTCCCATTCCCATGCAGGTGTGCGGACCAAAGCCAAATGCCATGTGTGGCTGTTTTTTTCTGTGCAGGTCAATCGCCTCTGGGTTCTCCCAAATAGTTTTGTCATAGTTTGCCGAAACAAAGCTAAGCAGCACGTACTTACTGGTGTCGCGATCCTTATCCGGGATCGAGACATACTCACCCGGCACCCGCTCCATCTTGGAAAGCGGAGTTAGGAATCTAAGTAGCTCATCAATTGCTGCATTTCTGGCATCAGGGTTTTCAGTTAGAAATGCTCTATCAGTTTCTGAGTTGATGAGATGCCAAATCATGCCGGTAATTAGCTTGACTACGGTGTCACGACCACCAGCCAGCATGACGTTTGCTGCACCCTGCATTTCAACTCTGGTAATTGGCACACCATCAAATTCAAGTTTTGAAATGAATCCCCAGAGATCATCCTTTGGATTGGCAATTGCTTCATCAAAGACTCTGTCTAGATAGGTTTGCAGTTTCACACCTGAGCGAGAGGTTTCACCTTCAAAGTTTCTATCGCGGTGGGCAACGCGGGCTTCTTCGTCCTTGCCTTGGGTTTCAGCAGTCCAAACATCTGGTCCCCAGCTGAGCCACTCATCGTAATCCTGTGGGCGGTTATAGATAACAGTCAGGCAACCAACCACATAGGGAAGTGCAAAGTCATTTCCGATTTCAACAGTTTCACCAGCATCAAGTTTTTGATTGACCTCAGCAATTAGTTTCTTGGTCATCGCAATAAAATCTGGAATTTTAGGTTCCAGAGTCTTTGGCAGAAACAGAGGCTGAATTGCGCGTCTAATTAGCTGATGTCTTGGCGGATCTACCTCAAGCGGTAATTGGTGATAGTCGCGCACATCGCGATCGCCCTGCAGGTTACTGCTGTAGTTTTCGTAATCACGAGCAGCTGCTCGCACCTCGTGATAGCCAGTTATTTCGCGACGTTTTGTCATGTGGTTAATCTACTACTGCTGAAATTAGTAATCTGCGTCAATAGCTGCTTGACGGTGACCGCCCATGAAGCGAAGCACATCGTTATCAACCATGATGTCTTTCAGTTGAATGGCACGGGTTAGATACAAACCCTCAAGCGATCTAACTCGAGATAGTGCCACATATGTTTGACCGGGACTAAAAGCGCCACGTCCCATATCAATTACCACCTCGTCATAGGTTTGTCCCTGCGACTTATGAATCGTTACCGCCCAGGCTGGACGAAGTGGAATTTGTTGAAACTCAGCAAGAGGCA